>NZ_JBEOXI010000004.1:0-2221 GCF_040296465.1 Streptomyces sp. NPDC002130 | reverse complement strand
TGAGGACCGAGAATCCGCAACGGGCTCACCTCGCTCACCCAACCCGGACCCCCGGCAGCCCCGGACGCACTGGGCCCGGACCCCCGCGATCGCCGCCCTGGCGGCCCTACCCGACCACGCGCCCGTTCAGCACCACCCGGCGTGGCGCCGCCAGCACCCGCACGTCGGCGCGCGGGTCCTCGTCGTAGACGACGAGGTCGGCCGGGGCGCCCTCGTCCAGGCCGGGGCGGCCGAGCCAGGTGCGGGCGGTCCAGGTGCCCGCGGCGAGGGCCTCGACGGGCGGGATGCCGGCGGTGACGAGCTCGCCGACCTCGGCGGCGGCCAGACCGTGGGCGAGGCTGCCGCCGGCGTCGGTGCCGACGAAGACGGGGATGCCGGCGTCGTAGGCGTGGCGCACGGTGTCGTAGCGGCGTTCGTGGAGCCTGCGCATATGAGCCGACCAGCGGGGGAACTTGCTCTCGCCGCCGTCCGCGAGCTGCGGGAAGGTGGCGATGTTGACGAGGGTCGGGACGATGGCGACGCCGCGTTCGGCGAACAGCGGGATGAGGTCCTCGGTCAGGCCCGTGGCGTGTTCGATGCAGTCGATGCCCGCTTCGACGAGGTCCTGGAGGGAGTCCTCCGAGAAGCAGTGGGCGGTCACGCGCGCGCCCAGGCGGTGGGCTTCGGCGATGGCCGCCTCGACGGCTTCGCGGGGCCAGCAGGCCGAGAGGTCGCCGAGGTCGCGGTCGATCCAGTCGCCGACCAGCTTGACCCAGCCGTCGCCGCGGCGGGCCTCCTGGGCGACGTAGGCGACCAGGTCCTCCGGCTCGATCTCCCAGGCGTAGTTACGGATGTAGCGGCGGGTGCGGGCGATGTGCCGCCCGGCGCGGATGATCTTCGGCAGGTCCTCGCGGTCGTCGATCCAGCGGGTGTCGGAGGGCGAACCGGCGTCGCGGATGAGCAGGGTGCCCGCGTCCCGGTCGGTCAGGGCCTGCTTCTCCGCGACGTCCTCGGGGACCGGGCCGTGCCGGTCGAGCCCGACGTGGCAGTGCGCGTCGACGAGGCCGGGCAGGGCCCAGCCGACGACCGTGCGAATGTCGCGGGCGCCGACGGGACGGTCGTAGGAGACGCGGCCGTCGACCACCCACAGGTCGTCCCGGACGTCCTCCGGTCCGACGAGCACCCGCCCCTTCACGTGCAGCACCACCTGATCGCTCATGCACCGCACCTTAATGAGCCGGCCGCGCCGCATCGACGGGGGCCGGTACCCGCGGGACTCGCCGCGCAGGCAGCCGAGGGGCGCCGGTTACCCTCGATGCGGCCGAACCTGCTGTGAGTGAAGAGAGCATTGCCGTGACGCATCCGTTTCTGGACCTGGCCCCGCTCGGCGCGGACCGCTTCGCCGCCATCGAGGACCGTGTGGCGCGGCTGCTGAGCACCGGACAGGACGTCGTGATCATGCAGGGCGAGGCGCTGCTGCCGCTGGAGGGCGCGATCCGCGCCACGGCCGGTCCGGGCACGACGGCGCTGAACGTCATAACGGGACCGTACGGGCAGACCTTCGGCGACTGGCTGCGGGACTGCGGGGCCACGGTGATCGACCTGGCGGTGCCCTTCCACACGGCGGTCACGGCCGAGGAGATCCGGCAGGCACTCACCGAGCACCCTGAGATCGACTTCGTGTCGCTGGTGCACGCGGAGGCGGCGACCGGCAACACCAACCCGGTCGCGGAGATCGGCGAGGCCGTACGGGCGCACGGGGCGCTGTTCTACCTGGACGCCGTGGCGTCCATCGGGGCCGAGCCGGTGCTGCCGGACGCGTGGGGCGTGGACCTGTGCGTGATCGGGGCGCAGAAGGCGATGGGCGGTCCGGCCGGGGTGTCGGCGGTGTCGGTGAGCGAGCGGGCCTGGGCGCGGATGGCCGCCAACCCGAAGGCGCCGCGCCGCTCGTACCTGTCGCTGCTGGACTGGAAGGAGCGGTGGATCGACGGCGGCCGCAAGGCGCTGCTGCACGCGCCGGCGCAGCTGGAGATGCTGGCGCTCGAGGCCTGTGTCGAGCGGATCGAGACGGCCGGTCTCGACGCCGTGATGGCCCGGCACGCGTCCGCCGCGGCGGCCACCCGGGCCGGGGCGGTCGCGCTCGGTGGCGGACTGGAGCCGTACGTGTACGAGGCGCGGGACGCTGCGCCCGTCGCCACGACGCTGCGGGCGCCGTCCCAGGTGGTGGCGTCGGAACTGGCGC
>NZ_JBEOXI010000003.1:0-87198 GCF_040296465.1 Streptomyces sp. NPDC002130 | reverse complement strand
ACGCGCATCTGCGGCGTTGTCGTCGGTCACCGACGCTCCGCGTCGACTCCCTCCTCCGCCTTGCAGCTCCACGCACCAGGCCCCGCTCACCGGCGTTCAAAGAATCCGCCGATTCCCTGCGGCCTGATCCAAACGACAGGCCCTAAGCCTTGCGGCGCCCTATCAGGTGCGGCTTGGCCTCTATCCCGTCCAGGCCGTGCCACGCCAGGTTCACCAGGTGCGCGGCCACCTCGGCCTTCTTCGGCCGGCGGACGTCCAGCCACCACTGGCCGGTCAGGGCGACCATGCCGACCAGGGCCTGGGCGTACAGCGGGGCCAGCTTCGGGTCGAAGCCGCGGCTCTTGAACTCGCGGCCCAGGATGTCCTCCACCTGGGTGGCGATGTCCGAGATCAGTGAGGCGAAGGAACCCGTCGACTGGGGGATGGGGGAGTCACGGACCAGGATGCGGAAACCGTCCGTGTACTCCTCGATGTAGTCCAGCAACGCGAACGCCGCCTGTTCGCAGAGTTCGCGCGGGTGACCGGCCGTGAGCGAACTGGTCACCATGTCCAGCAGGCGCCGCATCTCACGGTCCACCACGACCGCGTACAGCCCTTCCTTGCCGCCGAAGTGCTCGTACACCACCGGCTTGGACACCCCGGCCTTCGCCGCGATCTCCTCCACCGACGTGCCCTCGAACCCCTTCGCCGCGAAGAGCGTGCGACCGATCTCCAGCAGCTGCTGACGGCGCTCGGCACCGGTCATCCGGGTGCGACGCGCTCGCCGCGGCTTGTCATTGCCTGGGGTGCTGCTCGAGTCGGTCGCCACAGCGACCATCATGCCGCCTCGACGGGCTCCTTCCCGCGCGGGGAGCCGCCTTCCCCGGTGTTACGGCGCGAATCGATACGGGAGCGTGACGGCCACCGCACGTCGTACGCCCAGCCCGCCATCTCGAACCAGCGGATCAGGCGGGCGCTCGAATCGAGCTGGCCCCGCATCACCCCGTGCCGGGCGGACGTCGGGTCGGCATGGTGCAGGTTGTGCCAGGACTCACCGCAGGACAGGACCGCCAGCCACCACACGTTGCCCGAGCGGTCACGCGACTTGAACGGGCGCTTGCCGACCGCGTGGCAGATCGAGTTGATCGACCAGGTCACATGGTGCAGCAGAGCCACCCGGACCAGTGAACCCCAGAAGAACGCCGTGAACGCGCCCCACCAGGACATCGTCACCAGACCGCCGATCACCGCCGGCAACGCCAGCGACACGACCGTCCACAGCACGAACTGACGGGAGATGTTGCGGAGCGTCTTGTCCTTGATCAGGTCCGGCGCGTATTTCTCCTGCGACGTCTGCTCCTCGTCGAACATCCATCCGATGTGCGCCCACCACAGGCCCTTCATCAGGGCCGGGAGCGTCTCACCGAACCGCCACGGCGAGTGCGGGTCACCCTCCGCGTCGGAGAACTTGTGATGCTTGCGGTGGTCGGCCACCCAGCGCACCAGCGGGCCCTCGACCGCCATGGAACCCGCGATCGCCAGCGCGATCTTCAACGGCCGCTTGGCCTTGAAGGAACCATGCGTGAAGTGACGGTGGAAGCCGATCGTGATGCCGTGGCACCCGAGGTAGTAGAAGAAGACCAGCAGACCGAGGTCCAGCCAGCTCACCCCCCAGCCCCACGCCAGCGGCACAGCCGCCAGCAGCGCGAGGAACGGGACGGTGATGAAGAGGAGGAGGGCGATCTGCTCGATGGACCGCTTCTGCTCGCCGCCGAGCGTGGCCATGGCGGCGTCGGAGTCCTGACCGGGCGCCTTGGGAGCGTCCTCGATCACGTCGGAACTACTGGTCATACGCGTCCCCTGGGGGGTATGTGGATGGAGTGGGAGTGGCCGGGGCACGCGAACCGCGACGTGCTTCCTACGGTTCCGTAACCTACGGCATCGTAAGTATGGCAGTGCGTCGCCCGGCGGCAAGAGCCCGCGAGCCTGCGCGTCCCGGCCGACACCTATCCTGGAGTCGGTCGGACAGCGCGGTCCGCTCTGATTTCTTCCCGGATGTCCGATCTGTATGCGGCGCCCCGCCGCGCGAGACGCCGTCCGGGTTCCCCTCCCAGACGAGCTTCAACACTGCAAGGAGCCGCACCTGTGAGCAGTGCCGACGACCAGACCACGACGACGAGCAGCGAGCTGCGAGCCGACATCCGCCGGCTGGGCGACCTCCTCGGCGAGACCCTCGTCCGCCAAGAGGGCCCCGAGCTGCTGGAACTCGTCGAAAAGGTCCGCCGCCTCACCCGCGAGGACGGCGAGGCCGCCGCCGAGCTGCTGCGCGGCACCGAACTCGACACCGCGGCCAAGCTGGTCCGCGCCTTCTCCACCTACTTCCACCTGGCCAACGTCACCGAGCAGGTCCACCGCGGCCGCGAGCTGCGCGCCCGCCGCGCCGCCGAAGGCGGACTCCTCGCCCGTACGGCCGACCGGCTCAAGGACGCCGACCCCGAGCACCTGCGCGAGACGGTCCGCAACCTCAACGTCCGGCCCGTCTTCACGGCCCACCCCACCGAGGCCGCACGCCGCTCGGTGCTCAACAAGCTCCGCCGCATCGCCGCGCTCCTGGAAACCCCGGTCATCGAATCCGACCGGCGCCGTCTGGACATCCGCCTCGCCGAGAACATCGACCTCGTCTGGCAGACCGACGAACTGCGCGTGGTGCGCCCCGAGCCCGCCGACGAGGCCCGCAACGCCATCTACTACCTCGACGAGCTGCACGCGGGCGCCGTGGGCGACGTCCTGGAGGACCTCACCGCCGAGCTGGAGCGCGCCGGCGTCAAGCTCCCCGACGACACCCGCCCCCTCACCTTCGGCACCTGGATCGGCGGCGACCGCGACGGCAACCCCAACGTCACCCCCCAGGTGACCTGGGACGTCCTCATCCTCCAGCACGAACACGGCATCAACGACGCCCTGGAGACCATCGACGAACTCCGCGGCTTCCTGTCCAACTCCATCCGCTACGCCGGCGCCACCGAGGAACTCCTGACCTCCCTCCAGGCCGACCTGGACAACCTCCCCGAGATCAGCCCCCGCTACAAGCGCCTCAACGCCGAAGAGCCCTACCGGCTCAAGGCCACCTGCATCCGGCAGAAGCTCGAGAACACCAAGAAGCGCCTCGCCAAGGGCACCCCCCACGTGGCCGGCCGCGACTACCTCGGCACCGGCGAACTCCTCGCCGACCTGCGGATCATCCAGGCCTCCCTGCGCGAACACCGCGGCGGCCTCTTCGCCGACGGCCGCCTCGCCCGCACCATCCGCACCCTCGCAGCCTTCGGCCTCCAGCTCGCCACCATGGACGTCCGCGAACACGCCGACGCCCACCACCACGCCCTCGGCCAGCTCTTCGACCGGCTCGGCGAGGAATCCTGGCGCTACGCCGACATGCCCCGCGACTACCGCGCCAGGCTCCTCGCCAAGGAGCTCAGGTCCCGGCGGCCCCTCGCCCCGACCCCGGCCCCCGTCGACGCCCCCGGCGAGAAGACCCTCGGCGTCTTCGGCACCGTCAAGCGCGCCCTCGAAGTCTTCGGACCCGAGGTCATCGAGTCCTACATCATCTCCATGTGCCAGGGCGCCGACGACGTCTTCGCCGCCGCCGTCCTCGCCCGCGAGGCCGGACTCATCGACCTGCACGCCGGCTGGGCCAAGATCGGCATCGTGCCGCTCCTCGAAACCACCGACGAGCTCAAGGCCGCCGACACCATCCTCGAAGACATGCTCTCCGACCCCTCCTACCGGCGCCTCGTCGCGCTGCGCGGAGACGTCCAGGAGGTCATGCTCGGCTACTCCGACTCCTCCAAGTTCGGCGGCATCACCACCAGCCAGTGGGAGATCCACCGAGCCCAGCGCCGCCTGCGCGACGTCGCCCACCGCTACGGCGTACGCCTGCGCCTCTTCCACGGCCGCGGCGGCACCGTCGGCCGCGGCGGCGGCCCCACCCACGACGCCATCCTCGCCCAGCCCTGGGGCACCCTGGAGGGCGAGATCAAGGTGACCGAACAGGGCGAGGTCATCTCCGACAAGTACCTCATCCCGTCCCTGGCCCGGGAAAACCTGGAGCTGACCGTCGCGGCAACCCTCCAGGCGTCCGCCCTGCACACCGCCCCCCGCCAGTCCGGCGAGGCCCTCGCCCGCTGGGACGCCGCGATGGACGTCGTCTCCGACGCCGCCCACGCCGCATACCGCCGCCTCGTCGAGGACCCCGACCTGCCGACGTACTTCCTCGCGTCGACGCCGGTGGACCAGCTCGCCGACCTGCACCTGGGCTCCCGGCCCTCCCGCCGCCCCGGCTCCGGCGTCTCGCTCGACGGCCTGCGCGCCATCCCCTGGGTGTTCGGCTGGACGCAGTCCCGGCAGATCGTCCCCGGCTGGTTCGGCGTCGGCTCCGGCCTCAAGGCCCTGCGCGAGTCCGGCCTCGACACCGTCCTCGACGAGATGCACCAGCAGTGGCACTTCTTCCGCAACTTCATCTCCAACGTCGAGATGACCCTCGCCAAGACCGACCTGCGGATCGCCCAGCACTACGTGGACACCCTCGTCCCCGACGAGCTCAAGCACGTCTTCGACACCATCAAGGCCGAGCACGAACTGACCGTGCGTGAGGTGCTGCGGGTCACCGGCGAAGAGGAACTGCTCGACGCCGCACCCGCCCTGAAGCAGACGTTCGCCATCCGCGACGCCTACCTCGACCCCATCTCCTACCTCCAGGTCGCCCTGCTCAAGCGGCAGCGCGACGCCGCCGAAGCCGCCGAGCAGCCCGACCCGCTCCTCGCCCGCGCCCTCCTCCTCACCGTCAACGGCGTGGCAGCCGGCCTGCGCAACACCGGCTGAACCACCCCCGGACACGACCGTGCCCCCGAGCCCGTACAGGCTCGGGGGCACAGTGCCTTCCGGATCAGCCGCGGCCGGCCTTCCGGCGCCGCAGCACCAGGAACCCACCACACGCCACCAGCGCCGCCGCCACACCCGACAGCACACCCACCGGCGCCCCGTTGCCCGTGTCGGCGAGATCACCGTCGCCACCACCCCGTGCCGACGGCGACGAGGACGGCGACGCCGGCACACCCCCACCGGCCGACGCGCTCGGCGACGCCGACGCTCCCGGCTCACCCGACGGCGTCCCGGACACCCCCGGCGAAGGCGACGCGGACGCCGAACCCGACGGCGTCGAACCACCCGGCTCCTGCTCGTCCTCGCAGTCCGACCAGAACACCTTGTGCTTGGCGGACCCCTTCTCACCCTCGAACTTCCAGAACAACTTGTAATGCCCGTCGGCCAGCGACAGATCCTCCGTCCGGCCGTGACCCTCGGCGTCCAGCGTCAGCACACCGGACTCCACCGTCTCCCCCTTGTTCTCACTCGGAGGGATCGCGTCGATGTGCCAGTCCACCTTCTGACCACCGTCGAAACCGAAGGCGTCCAGGTAGAAGGCGCACACATGCGGCTCGTTACGGGTCAGCTCCTCATCCGTCGAGGCGTCATGGATCTTCACCGTGCCGTTGTCGCCGGGAGCAGTGGCGTGGGCGGCAGGAGCGAGCAGGAGGACCGCGGAAGCGGCTGCGCAGACAGCGCCAAAACGCGAGAGGGTTCGCATAACGGGTAGTCCATCTTCGAGAAGTGACCGAGAAGATGTGGAGGGGGCGGCTCAGCTTCCAGCCTCGCCCGGCAGCACGTCAATCACGAACACACAACGCTCGCCCCACCAAGAACAGAAAGCCCCTCCACGCAGAAGAGAACGCCCCAACCCCTCAGACGGCTACGAACACCGCCGTCAGCAACGCCACTCCCGACAACGCCATCACCCACGCCAACCGCGTCCGCAGCAGACCACCCGCCACCACGACCGACGCCAGCAACAACGCGCCACCCAACGGAACCCACGCGTACAGAACCCCCGCCGGACCCGAACGCACCGCGTCATCACCACCGGGCTTCACGACCACCGTGTAGGTCCGGCCCCGCTCCACCGCGACCGACTTCTCCAGCACCACCCGCGCCCGCGGCTGCGAACCCTCCGACAACGGCGTGAACCGGCCCCAGCACGTGTCCGCCCCGCACCGCACCACCTCGACCGTGCCCTGCTCCCGGCCCTTCGTCAGCATCACGTGCTGCGCCGTACCCCACGACGCCCACACCCCCGCGATGAGGATCAGCACCGCGACCGTGCCCATCGCCGCGAACCGCCCGAACCGCAGTACGACGGCCGAAACCCGGGACGAAGAGGGGGCAATGGCAGGCATGGCCGGGATCATTGGCCATGCCTGAACGGCCCGTCAACCTCGGTGGGTGACAAGTCAGGAGTTGTACGAGCTTTGCGCCCGCTCCAACCCCTCGATCACCAGACACTCCACCGCATCCGCCGCCCGGTCCACGAAGTAGTCCAGTTCCTTGCGCTCCGCCGACGAGAAATCCTTCAGCACGAAATCCGCCACCGGCATCCGCCCCGGCGGCCGCCCGATCCCGAACCGCACCCGGTGATACTCCGCACCGAACGCCTTCGTCATCGACTTCAGCCCGTTGTGCCCGTTGTCCCCGCCCCCCAGCTTCAGCCGCAGCACCCCGTAGTCGATGTCCAACTCGTCATGCACCGCCACCACATGATCCACCGGCACCTTGTAGAAATCCCGCAGCGCGTTCACCGGCCCACCCGACAGGTTCATGTACGACATCGGCTTCGCCAGAACCACCCGCCGGTTCAACGGCCCCGGCGGCCCGATCCGGCCCTCCACGACCTGAGCCTGCGCCCGCCCGGCCCGCTTGAACCTCCCCCCGACCCGGTCCGCCAGCAGATCGGCCACCATGAAACCCACGTTGTGCCGGTTCCCCGCATACTCCGGCCCCGGATTGCCCAGCCCCACGATCAGCCACGGAGCGGCCGCATCGGTCGTCACGTCCCTGTCTCCTTCATACGCGTCGGCCGCTGCCCCGCACGGGAACAGCGGCCGACGAAACGACGACGCAGAGGATCAGGCCTCGGCGGCCTCTTCACCCTCGGTCTCTTCGCCCTCGGCGGCCTCCTCGGCCTGCGCGGCCAGGACCTGCAGAACGACGGTGTCGTCCTCGACGGTCAGCGTCGTGCCCTTCGGCAGCTTGATGTCCTTCGCCAGGACGGAGTCACCCGCCGCCAGACCCTCGATGGAGACGGTCACCGACTCCGGGATGTGGGTCGCCTCGGCCTCGACCGGCAGCGCGTTCAGCACGTGCTCCAGCAGGAAGCCACCCGGGGCCAGCTCGCCCTCGGTGTGCACCGGGATCTCGACGGTGACCTGCTCGCCGCGCTTCACCAGCAGCAGGTCCACGTGCTCCAGGAAGCCCTTCAGCGGGTCACGCTGCACTGACTTCGGGATCGCCAGCTCGTTCGTCTTGCCGTCGATGTCCAGCGCGATCAGCACGTTCGGCGTACGCAGCGCCATCAGCAGGTCGTGACCCGGCAGGGTCAGGTGCAGCGGGTCCGAACCGTGCCCGTACAGGACACCCGGAACCTTGTCTTCACGACGGATACGGCGCGCGGCACCCTTGCCGAACTCGGTGCGCGTCGCGGCGGAGATCTTCACCTCGGACATAGTCACTCCTCGAAATCAGAACGGACGTGGTCACCCGGCCACGAACGGCCTGCTACGAAGAGCGCGTCGATAACGGACAACCGCATCCCGAAACGGAAACGGCCTCCCTCGCCGAGCAACTGCAGCAGTCTACTCGGAAGGGGAGGCCGCACCCAAAACGATCTACGCCGGCACCACCAGGTGCCTACTGCTCGTCGAACAGGCTCGTCACCGAACCGTCCTCGAACACCTCACGCACCGCACTCGCGATCGTCGGCGCGATCGACAGCACCGAGATCTTCTCCAGATCCCGGCTCAGCTCACCCGGCGTCGGCAGCGTGTCCGTGAACACGAACTCACTCACCCGCGAGTTCTTCAGCCGGTCCGCGGCCGGGCCCGACAGCACACCGTGCGTCGCCGTCACGATCACGTCCTCCGCACCGTGCGCGAACAGCGCGTCCGCCGCGGCACAGATCGTCCCACCGGTGTCGATCATGTCGTCCACCAGCACACACACGCGCCCCTTCACCTCACCCACGACCTCGTGGACGGTGACCTGGTTCGCCACATCCTTGTCACGCCGCTTGTGCACGATCGCCAGCGGCGCACCCAGCCGGTCGCACCAGCGGTCCGCGACCCGCACCCGGCCCGCGTCCGGCGACACGACCGTCAGCTTCTCCCGGTCCACCTTCCGGCCCACGTAGTCCGCCAGCAGCGGCAACGCGAACAGGTGATCCACCGGACCGTCGAAGAAGCCCTGGATCTGATCCGTGTGCAGATCCACGGTCAGGATCCGGTCCGCACCCGCGGTCTTCATCATGTCCGCGATCAGACGCGCCGAAATCGGTTCACGTCCACGGTGCTTCTTGTCCTGCCGCGCGTAACCGTAGAACGGCACGATCACCGTGATGGAGCGAGCCGACGCACGCTTCAGCGCGTCGATCATGATCAACTGCTCCATGATCCACTTGTTGATCGGAGCCGTGTGGCTCTGGATCAGGAAACAGTCGGCACCACGCGCCGACTCCTGATAACGCACATAGATCTCACCGTTGGCGAAGTCGAAGGCCTTCGTCGGGACAACCCCGACACCCAGCTGTTGGGCGACCTCCTCCGCAAGCTCGGGGTGGGCGCGGCCGGAGAAGAACATCAACTTCTTCTCGCCGGTCGTCTTGATCCCGGTCACAGCACTGTCTCCTCAGAGGTGTCGCAGCTGGGTGTCGAGAGACCTCGCAGCCGGCTTGCCGGAGGCCGTCTCAGCTGGTGGGGGTGCGGGTGTGCACTTATCACCGTACGCCGTGTTTGAGGCATCGGTTTCCGGTCAGCCCTCGTCGGCCGACTCCCGGGAAGCCGCCTCAGCCGCCTTCGCGGCCGCACTCCCCGGACGCTTCCGAGCCACCCAACCCTCGATATTCCGCTGCTGACCACGGGCCACGGCCAACGAACCCGCCGGCACATCCTTCGTGATCACCGACCCCGCAGCGGTGTACGCACCGTCCCCCACCGTGACAGGCGCCACAAACATGTTGTCCGAGCCCGTCCGGCAATGCGAACCGATGGTCGTGTGGTGCTTCTCCTGCCCGTCGTAGTTCACGAACACGCTCGCGGCACCGATGTTGGTCTGCTCACCGATCGTCGCGTCCCCCACGTACGACAGGTGCGGCACCTTCGTCCCGTCCCCGATCGACGCGTTCTTCGTCTCCACGTACGTCCCGATCTTGCCCTTCACGCCGAGCCGCGTCCCCGGACGCAGATACGCGAACGGCCCCACCGTCGCCTCCGCACCGACCTCGGCGCCTGCGGCCACGGTGTTGTCCACCCGCGCACCCGCACCCACCCGGGTGTCGGTCAGCCGCGAGTTGGGCCCGACCTCCGCGCCCTCCGCCAGGTGCGTCGCGCCGTGCAGCTGCGTGCCCGGGTGGACGACGGCGTCCTGCTCGAAGGTCACGGTCACGTCGATCCAGGTCGTCGCCGGATCGATCACCGTCACACCGGCCAGCATCGCCTCGGTCAGCAACCGGTCGTTCAGGATCCGCCGCGCCTCCGACAACTGCACACGGTTGTTGATCCCGGCGATCTCACGATGGTCACCGGCCACCGACGCCCCCACCCGATGCCCCGCCTCGCGCAGGATCCCGAGCACATCGGTCAGGTACTCCTCGCCCTGACTGTTGTCCGTCCGCACCTTCTTCAGCGCGTCCGCAAGCAACGGGCCGTCGAACGCGAACACACCCGAGTTGATCTCACGGATCGACCGCTGCGCGTCGGTGGCGTCCTTGTGCTCGACGATCGCGGTGACGGCCCCGGTGGCGTCGTCCCGGACGATCCGCCCGTACCCCGTCGCGTCCGGCACCTCGGCGGTCAGCACGGTGACCGCGTTGCCGTCGGCGGAATGCGTCTCGGCGAGGGCCCGCAGAGTGGCGCCCGTCAGCAGGGGGGTGTCCCCACACACGACCACGACGGTCCCGTCGACGGACCCGCCCAGCTCCTCCAGACCCATCCGCACGGCATGCCCGGTGCCGTTCTGCTCGGCCTGTACGGCAGTGCGCACGTCGGGGGCGATCTCACCGAGATGGGCGGTGACCTTCTCACGGGCATGGCCGACCACGACGACCAGATGCTCGGGCTGCAGCTCGCCGGCGGAGGCGAGGACATGACCCACGAGACTGCGACCGCAGAGCTCGTGCAGGACCTTGGGTGTGGCCGACTTCATACGGGTGCCCTCACCCGCTGCAAGAACGACGACGGCTGCCGGGCGGTTGGCGCTCACGGGATGCCCTTCGGCTGTGGATGGGGTGGGGTGACATCCGCAGGATACCGGGGGGTTTTGTGGGGGGCATGGGTGCGGGTCCCGACCGGGAGTTTGTCGGTCAGGACCCGAACTGAGGTTGTGCCTTCTGTGGCTCCCGGGGAAGGAATCGAACCCTCATTCAAGAGACCAAAACTCTTTGTCCTACCATTAGACGACCCGGGATGGTTCGCCCACTATGTCCGATTATCTAGATCGGCTGCAGGTGCAGCGCCTACTATGCCGTACCAGGCGCCTTCCATGCGACGGTACAACTCGGCGCTCTTGGGGACGTAGATGGCCAAGCAGCCTCGATAGGAGTCGCCGACGTTCTTCCGAACTGTTTTCGGATTGTGCTTCTTGAGCGTTGTGCGTTGGAAGGCTGAGGCGTCCACGCCGACAAGCTTGGCCCAGTAGAGCTCGGCTTCCGTCGCGTCTGCCGACTCGTGGATGTACACGCGGAATCGGAGGCGCTCGCGCTCGACGCCCTGCGAGTCGAGCCAGCGCAGGTAAAAGCCGATGACGTTCGGGTCGCTGTTGATGAACTGGAGGTTCTCGCGGCGTTGTCGGCCGTGCGCCTTGTCCTTGGCGCCCTCGGCCCAGTAGAGGACGACTCCCGCCAGGAACAGCTCTCGCTGGGAGAGCTCGCCGATCGCCTGCTTGGCGGCCGCCTTGGTCTGCTGCCGTTCCTCGTCGCGTACGGCCAGTTCGTGCTCCCACCTCCGTTGCGCTGCCAGCTTCGCTTGCTCCGTCGGGTCGCGTCGCTCTGGCTTCGGCAGGTCCCGTACCCACAATGAGATCGAACTCTTCGAGCACCCCAGCTCGACCTGGATCTGGTCGTACGTCCACCCCTGGAGTCGGAGCTCCCTGGCCTTCTCCCTGAGGTCGTCCTTCGCGCGGGGGCGCTTCGTCCAGGCCGGGGGCGGTTCGCCCTTGATCAATTGGTTGAGGATGTCGTTGTTGAAGATCTTCAGTTCGTCGCGGATCTGGCGGAGGCTGAGGCCCTGCCGGCGCAGCGCCACTGCCTTCTCTCGCAGTCCCTCGAAGTCCGCGTACTTGCCAGCTGCATGTGTCATATGCATACCGTCCGGGCGGAATGGTGGACTCCGGGGTCGAACGGTGTGCGATTCAGCAGTTCGAGGGATATCGGGTGGTATCGCAGCCGAACGGTCACGGAGTGTGGTGTAGGCCAGTCCGGGAAATGCGACGGAAAACCGGCGGGGGCCGCCCGTAGGCTGGGAAGCATGACCGCGACGGGGGAAGAGCATGTGACGGCCCGGGGAGGGCCTTGGTGGTGGGCCAGGCGGCGTAGTGCCGTGTTCGATGTGAGCCTGGCCGTGGTGTCCGCGCTGGAGTGCGCGCTGGAGGGGATCCCGTTCGCGCGGGATGCGGGGATCCCGGTGGCCGTGGGGGTCGTCTTCGGGCTGTTGGCCGGTTCCGTGCTGGTCGTGCGGCGGCGGTGGCCGATCGCGGTGGTGCTGGTGTCGATCGCCATCACGCCGGCCGAGATGGGCTTCCTGATGGGCGTCGTCGGCCTGTACACGCTGGCCGCGGCGGAGCTGCCCCGGCGGATCATCGGCTCGCTGGCGGGGATGTCACTGGTGGGGACGCTGATCGTGACGTTCGTGAAGACGCAGCAGGACATGTCGCGGGGGGATCTGGAGATAGGGGACTGGTTCGTCCCCTTCGCCGCGATCACGATGTCGCTGGGGTTCACGGCGCCTCCGGTGCTGCTGGGTCTGTATGTGGGGGCGCGGCGGCGGCTGATGGAGAGCCTGCGGGAGCGGGCGGACAGTCTGGAGCGGGAGCTTCAGTTGCTGGCGGAGCGGGCGGAGGAGCGGGCCGAGTGGGCCCGGAGCGAGGAGCGGACGCGGATCGCGCGGGAGATGCACGATGTGGTCGCGCATCGGGTGAGTCTGATGGTGGTGCATGCGGCGGCGTTGCAGGCGGTGGCGCGGAAGGATCCGGAGAAGGCCGTCAAGAACGCCGCTTTGGTGGGGGACATGGGGCGGCAGGCGCTGACGGAGCTGCGGGAGATGCTCGGGGTGCTGCGCAGTGGTGGGGACGGGCTGCGTGAGCGTGCGGCGTCGGTGCCGGCGTCGGCATCGGCGGCAGTGCCGTTGGCGGCGGTGGGGGTGGCTGCGGCTGCGGCGGCCTCTCGGGTGGCGGACGACGAGGGTCCGTGTCTGGCGGAGATCGAGGAGCTGGTGGGGCAGTCGGCTGCTGCGGGGATGGTGGTGGCGCTGTCGGTGGAGGGGGATGTGCGGTCGTATGCGCCGCTGGTGGAGCAGACGGCGTATCGGGTGGTGCAGGAGGCGTTGACGAACGTCCACAAGCACGCGGCCGGGGCGAAGACGTATGTGCGCTTGGCGCATCGGGTGTCGGAGATCGCCATGCAGGTGGAGAACGAGCCTGCTGAGGAGGCGGCGTCGTCGGCCGGTTTGCCGTCCGGGGGGAACGGGCTGGTGGGGATGAGGGAGCGGGTTTCGGCGTTGGGTGGGGTGTTTGTGTCGGGGCCGACGGAGGCGGGGGGTTTTCGGGTGTCGGCGGTGATTCCGGCGTCGTAGCCCGTCCGGCCGGGGTCGGCCCGCGGTCAGCCGGTGGTGAGGCGTGGGGGTGCGGTGCCGGCGATGAGGGTGGCGAGGGCTTGGTCGATGTCGGGGCCGAGGTACCAGTCGCCGGTGTGGTCGAGGGTGTAGACGCGGCCGTCGGTGTCGATGGCGAGGAGGGCTTGGCTGTCGGTTTCGGCGCCGAGGGGGCAGACGTCGGTGCCGAGGGCGCGGCCGAGGTCGCCGAGGGTGCGGGCCATGTGGAGGCCGTGCAGTGGGTCGAGGTGGAGGGTTGCGGGGGCGACCTGGCGGCCGGGGCCGGTGGGAGTGATGTGGAGTCCTCCGAATTCGGCCCAGGCCTCGACGGCGGCGGGGAAGACGGTGTGGCGGTGGCCTGCCGGGGAGGCGTGGTCGCGCAGGGCGTCGGCCCAGATCTCGGCTTGTTTGATGTCCCAGCGTCCGGGTTGCCAGCCGGCGGCGCGCAGGGCGGCGTCGACGGGTACGGCGAAGCGGGTGCTGGAGGTGCGGTCGGTGTGCATCTGCCCTTCGTCTCGTCGAGGTCATGGGGTGGCGCGGGTGTGTGCGGGCGCGCCGGTTGGGTGGCGGTGCGGTGTGGGGGTGGGGGGCGTCAGTTGTTCTGGGACGCCGGGTCGACTATGCGGACGCCGAAGTGGGCGCTGAGCGCGGTGCAGGCGCGGCAGGGGGTGGCGAAGCTGCCGTGGAGGGGGTCGCCGTCTTCGCGGATGCGTCGGGCGGTGAGTTTGGCCTGCTTGAGGGCTTTGCGTGCTTCGCCGTTGGTCATGGGTTTGCGTGCGGCGCGTTTGCTGCGGGCGGCGTCGGCGGCGGCGATGTGGCGGGAGATGAGGATGGTTTCGGCGCAGCGGCCGGTGTAGCGGTCGCGTTGGGCGCTGGGGAGGGTGTCGAGGAAGTCCTGGACGAGGGGGTGCAGGGCGGGGGGTGTGTCGGCGCGGGCGGCGGTGCCGGTGAGGGTGGCGCCGCGGACGGAGAGGGCGGCGGCGACGGTGGGGAGGATGCCGTCGCGGCGGTGCCGGAGGGCGGGGGCGTGGGTGGTTTCGGTGGTGCTCCAGCCGATGCGGGGGTCGCCGCCTCTGGGGTCGCCGTTTCGGGGCTCGGCGTTTCGCGGGTCGCCGGCCAGGGGGCCGGTGTCGCGGCTGCCGCCTCTGGGGTCGCCGTTTCGTGGGTCGGCGGACCTGCCGGTGTGTGGTCCCGTCTGCGTCGCGTTCATGATCGTCTTCCCCTCCGTGCATCCCCCCGGGGGTCACAGACTGCCAAATGGCGTGGCTGGTGCGGAAGCTGGGGCGCGGCGACACGCCCGTAGCGGGGTGTGCCGTCACGGTGGGGTGACGGCTGGTCACGGAAGCGGAGGGGGTGCCGGCCGGTGCCCGGTGACCGGTGTCGTCGTACCGCATAGGCTGTCGGCACCGTGGGCGATGCGGTGATCCGTTCGGGGTTCGATGCAGTGAACCGGAGGGGGGATCCGTGAGGTCGGCGCGTGCGGTGAAGTGCAGAGAAGTCGAAACAGCAGACGTGACAGTCGATACGGGTCGTAGTGCACCGAGGGTGGTCAATACGGGTCGTACAGAGTGCCGCAGGGGGCAACCGCCATGACGACAGGTCGGCTCGGGCAGCAAGCCGCGCCGCCGAACGCGGCCTACGCCGGGCAGGTCGTGCATTTCCCGGATCCGGTCCGGGCGGCCCGTCACCCGAGAGGGGTACGGGTCGACGAGCGCGGTTACCCCGACTTCTCGGCTTACGCGCGGGCGGCCGCGGAGATCGCGGAGCCGCCGGAGGGTTTCGGTGTCGACGAGTTGCGGCTGACGGATTACGTGTCGGCGAACACGGCGTTGTCGGCGTCGGGGCACGAGTTGTGGGACACGGTGCCTGCGGTGGCGACGCCGCACGGCTGGACGTGGCACCACGTGGTGGGCACGCGGCGGCTGGAGCTGGTCCCGGTCGAGGTGAAGGCGCTGCTGCGGCATCACGGGGGTGTGGCGACGTCGGGTGTCGACCATTCCAAGCGTGGCACGCGGCCGTTGCAGGAGACGCGTCCGGCGCACTTCGGGCTGCCGAAGTCGGGTGTGGCGGTGACGGAGTCGCAGGTGCAGGGCGTGGAGGAGGACCTCGGCTACCGGTTGCCGGGTGCGTACCGGTCGTTCCTGAAGGCGGCGGGTGGTTGCGCGCCGGTGGGTGCGGCGTTGGACGCGGAGCTGGGGTTGCTGGTGGACCAGCCGTTCTTCACGGTGCGCGACGAGGCGGCGGTCAATGACCTGGTGTACGTCAACAAGTGTCTGCGTGACCATCTGACCAAGGACTATCTGGGGATCGCGTTCGTCCAGGGCGGGCTGCTGGCCGTGAAGGTGAAGGGCGAGCGGATCGGTTCGGTGTGGTTCTGCGCGTACGACGACGCGCGGGACGTGGATCCCTCGGTGCCGCCCGCGGAGCGGGTGGAGCGGTTGCTGCTGCCGTGCGGGGACGACTTCGACGTCTTCCTGTCGCGGCTGGCGGGCAATCCGCCGGAGTTGGAGACGGTGGCGAACCTGATGGTGGACGGCGGGTTCGCGCGTGTGGTGCCGGTGGGCGCGGTGTCGTCCTCGGTTGTGGGGGAGTGAGGTCGGCGATGGTGACCTTCGCGCAGGCGCAGGAGCGCGCGGAAGAGTGGATCAACGGGGATGTGCCGTCGTACCAGCATCGTGAGGTGCGGGTGCGGGAGTTCGACCTCGGGTTCGTGGTGTGGGCCGAGGACCGGGCGGACGGGCCGCGCTCGGACGGTGGTGCGCAGCGGCTGGTGATCGCGCGGGACAGCGGTGAGGCGTCGTTGTGGCCGGGTTTGCCGGTGGGTGAGGTGATCCGCCGGTACGAGGAGGAGTACGGCCGTCCGGACGCGGCGGACGAGCCGGCCTCGGCGGCGCCCGCGGCGCGGGTGGATCTGAACCAGACGTCGTTCCTGCTGACTCCGCCGGAGTGGCTGCAGGACGCGGCGGACAAGCTGGGGATTCCGGATCGGCGGGGTGCGGGTGCTGGGGCCGGGGCGCGGGCGGCTTCTGCTGCTGGGGAGCCGGATTCCGGGTCTGCTGCCGGTCCTGGTTCCGGCCAGGGCTCTGCTTCCGGTCCGGTGGCCGGCGGGGGCTCGGTGACTCCTGCGCAGGGTGCGCCCGCCGCGCCGGGGAGTGGTGCGTCGTGGCCGGCGGCCGTGGGCGAGGACTCCGGGGCCGGACCGGGTGCTTCCGGGGCTCCGGCGGTGCCGGGTGCGTCGGATGTGTCCGGTGTCCCGGCGGGGGCGACGCCCTGGGCCGGTACGGACACCACTGCGGACGCGGGTGACGACCGTTCCGTGCCGCTGCCGGCGACGGTCTTCGCGCCGCCGCTGAGCGAGGCCGACGGCGATGTTCCGCCGCCTTCGACGACGCCCGAGGCCAAGACGACTCTGATGTCGGGTGGCAGCCGGCTTCCGCCGACGGCGCTGTCGCCGGCGGTCGACGACCCGAACGCGCAGGGCCCGGGAGCGGCGCCCGCGCCTGGTGGCCCGGGGTACGGCTATCCGGCAGCGCCGGGAGGTGCTCCGGGGGCGCCGGGGACCCCGCCCGGTGGTGTGCCGCACGGCCGCACGCCTCCGCCAGTGCCCGGTGGACAGCCGTACGGCTATCCGCAGCAGCCGGGGAGCACGCCGCCGCAGGGGAGTACCCCCCCGCCGGCCGCCGCGCCGGGTGGGGCCCCGTACGGGTACCCGCAGGGGGCGGTCGGCGCTGCCGGTTCCGGTCCCGCTGGTCCTGGTCCTGCCGGTGCTGGTCCCGCCGGGGTGCCGCAGCCGCCTGCCGGGCCGGGGGCCGCGGCGAACGCCGGGGACATCGCCGACGCCGCGACCAGCAAGGCGGCTCCGCCGCCCGGTCGCCGGGGCGCGGGTCCGTCCACTCCGCCCCCTCCGGGGGCCCCGGGGACGCCCGGTGCTCAGCGGGGCAGTACGCCGCCGCCGTCCGGGCCCGGGGCGTCGGGCACTCCCGCGGGCGGGTACGTCCCCACGCAGATGGTGTCGGCGCTCGGGCCCGAGGGTCCGGGTGGGCCCGGGGCCTCTTCGGGTGCGGGCGTGCCGATGCCGCCGCCCGGTGCCCCCGGTGTTCCGGGCGCGCCCGGCGTTCCGCAGGCGGGCCCGGGTGCTCCTGGCGCTCCCGGCACGCCGAACCAGCCCGGCACGCCGAACCAGCCCGGCACGCCGAACCAGCCCGGTCCTCCGGGCGCGCCGCAGCCTCCGGGCGCCCCGGGCGGTACGCCGCCCGGCGGTGTCCACCACGCCGCCACGATGCTCGCCGACCCCGGCCGGATGGGCCCGGGCGCGCCGCAGCCGCCGGGACCGCCGGGAGCTCCTGGCGCGCCCCAGCCTCCGGGTGCTCCCAACCCGCCTGGTGCGCCTGGCGTTCCGCGGCCTCCGGGTGCCCCGGGCGGTACGCCGTCCGGCGGCCCGGGGCCCGTGCATCACGCGGAGACCATGCTGGCCGCGCCCCCGGCGGGCGGGCCCGGCGTGCCTCCGCCGCCGCAGGCCCCCGGCGCACCACCGGCCGCCCCGGGTGCTGCCCCGGGCTTCCCTGGTACGCCCGGCGCGCAGCCGGTGCCGCCGGGGATGCCGGGGGCGGTGCCGCCCGGTATGCAGCCCGGCGCCATGCCTCCCGGTGCCATGCCTCCGGGCGCCATGCCGCCGCCCGGCCGGCCCGGGCCCGGGCAGCCGCCGGCGTACGGCTATCCGCAGCAGCCCACCGGGCAGCCGACCGTCGGCCCCGGCTACCAGGCCGTGCTGCGCTACCGCGCGCAGGACGGTTCCGAGCAGCAGCTGATCCGGCGTTCGGCGCCGGGCACGCCGCACCCGGAGTGGCAGATCTTCCACGAGCTGCGGGCCATGAACGTGCCCCCGGACCAGGTGCTGGAGCTGCACACCGAGCTGGAGTCGTGCGAGCTGCCGGGTGCGTACTGCGCGCGGATGATCCGGGAGCAGTGGCCGCAGGCGCGGATCACGAGCATCGCGCCGTACGGCACGGACCACGCGAGCCGGCAGCAGGGCATGCAGCAGCTGCTGGCGCACCAGGGCGAGTTGCACCAGGTGGCGGACGGCCCGGCGCGTCCGGCTCCGGTGCGTGCCCCGCTGCCGCCGGTGCAGGCGGCTCCGCCGATCCCGCCGGAGGCCATCGGGCAGGAGCTGGGGGCCGCGTTCGGGCCGGGGGTGTTCCGCTTCGAGCAGGCCGCCGTGTCGCGGCAGGGTGTGCCGCCGATCGTGGCGCACACGCTGGTGGCGGCCGGACTGCCGATGGACATGGGCCCGTTCTTCTGGGCGCAGGCACAGCCGGGGCGGCCCGTTCCGACGCTGGCGGAGCTGGCGGCCGAGCGCGGTGTGCAGCCGGCCTCGGACGCGGGTTCCTATCTGGTGATGGGCAGCGACTTCGGCAAGGCGATCTGCGTGCAGTACGGCACGGCGAACATCGTCGCCGTGCCGGTGGAGGCCGGGCCGGGCGGGGCGCCCGTACCGCCGCAGTTCGTGAACACCGGGCTGCCGGAGTTCGCCCGCTGCCTCGCGCTGCTCGGGCGGATGTGGCGGCTGCGGTTCGGCCTGAACCAGGAGCAGGCGGGCCGCTGGACCGTCGACTTCCAGGCCCAGCTGGCCGCGCTCGACCCGGCGGCGCTGGGCTCGCCGGAGAGCTGGTGGTCGGTCCTGCTGGAGGAGATGTGGGACGGACTGCTGTGACGCGTCGCCGCTGACGTGCCGTAAGGAGCCGGGTTCGGTCGCTCGCACGACCGGGCCCGGCTCTTTCGTGCCCGTGGTGAGAAAAAACTTCCGCCGGGCTGTCACACGTCCCTCCGCCGTTCCGTCAGTGCAGTGACAGCGACGCACCGCCGACTCAGGAGGCAGAGATCATGCAGGCACGGATGACGAACCCGGCGTATGTCCTTTCCGGCGCGATGAAGGGCATCGGCACCCTCCTCCAGGCGATCGGCGAGGGCGGTCTGGCGCAGGACGTGGCGGAGATCGTCGGGCTGCGCGCCAGTCAGATCAACGGCTGCGGGGCCTGCGTGCACGGTCACGTCGCCAATCTCCGTAAGAACGGGGTGAGCGAGGAGCGCATCGCGGCCGTCGCCGCCTGGCGGCACGCGCCCTTCTTCTCGGACGCCGAGCGGGCCGCGCTGAAGCTGACGGAGGCGATGACGAGGCTGTCCGACCTCTCGGGGGAGTCGGTTTCGGACGCGCTGTGGGACGAGGTGGCCGACCACTTCGACGAGAAGGAACTCTCCGCGCTGATCCTCACCGTCGCGGTCACCAACATGTTCAACCGCATCAACACGACCATTCAGGAGCCCGCGGGCACCAACTGGGGCTGACGGTGTACGGCCCGGCCGTGGTTCCGTGACCTCCGTGCGGAGTGTCGCGTTATGAACGCTTCCGTCTGATCCACCAAGATGTGCGCGAAATCATCCCATTTCTAGCGCGACGTCACATCGGTGTGGTGGAGAGGGGTCCGCATGAGCGGCACGACGGTGTCACCGCACGGCTTCACGGCCGTGCGGGGGCGCGGCTACCGTCCCGAGCAGGTCGACCAGTACGCCGAGGCCCTCTCCGCGGACCGGGACGCGGCCTGGGAGAGGGCAGCCCGGCTGACGGTGCTCGCCCGACAGATGGACGAGGAGCTGGGGCGGCTGCGCGAGGCCGTGGGCCGACTGGCCCCGCAGCACTACGAGACGCTGGGCGAGCGGGCCCGGCGGCTCTTCGAACTCGCCGAACAGGAGGCCGCGTCCGTACGGGAAGGGGCACGCGCGGAGGCGCTGCACCTCCTGGACGGGGCTCGGGCGTCCGCGGCCGACGTGCGCGAGTCCGCCCGGACGCACGCCGATGCCGTACGCGCCGATGCCGACGAACGCGTCCGGCAGCGGCTGCTCGCCGCGCACGCCGAGGCCGACGAGATCCTGGACGCGGCCCGGCGTGCGGCGCAGGAGGAGCGGGGCGAGGCGCTGGCCGCGATGCGGGAGATGCAGCAGCGCACTTCCGGGATGCTGGCCGAGCAGGACAAGGAGCGCGCCGAGCGGTGGGCGGAGACGGAACGGGCGGAGGCCGCCGGGGAGGCAGCGTTCGACGCCGATTACAAGCAGGCGTTGACGGCCGCCCAGGAC
Organism: Streptomyces sp. NPDC002130; assembly: GCF_040296465.1. Lineage (NCBI taxonomy): Bacteria > Bacillati > Actinomycetota > Actinomycetes > Kitasatosporales > Streptomycetaceae > Streptomyces > Streptomyces sp. NPDC002130. The sequence continues at coordinate 67,129 of NZ_JBEOXI010000003.1, read as the reverse complement.
GCGTTGTCCGAGGCCGAGCAGGCCGTTGCCGACGCGGGAGCATCCGCCCAGGACCTGGAGGACGAAGCCAAGGCCCACGCGGCGGAGTTGCTCGCCCAGGCTCGCGAGCACGTGGAGACCGTGGAGGAGGAGACGGACCGGCTCCTCCGCGAACACGCCGAGCAGCGAGACGACGCCCGGGCCCACATCGACCACGTCCACGCCAGTCTGACGGACTGGGCGGGGCGGGCGGCGGCCGAGTGACGCCGGCGACCGGTGGAACGGGCGGCGCCGCCGCACTGCCCGTCGTACGCGACGCCCACAGCCCGCGTCACCAGCCCGCGCCACCGGTCCCGCGTCCGCAGCTCGGCCTGCGGCCCGCGTCAGCCGCAGCCACGGCCGGCAGCCCGTAGCCGCAGCCACGGCCGGCAGCCCGTAGCCGCAGCCACGGCCGGCAGCCCGCGTCCGCAAAGCCCCAGTCCGCGTCCGCAGTCCGCAGTCCGCAGTCCGCAGCCGCAGCCGCAGCCACGGCCGCAGCCACGGCCGCAGCCACGGCCGGCAGTCCGCGTCCGCAGCAGCAGCCGCAGCCCGCGTCCGCAGCCACGGCCGGCAGTTCGCGTCCGCAGTCCGCAGTTCGCGTCCGCAGTCCGCAGTCCGCAGTCCGCAGTCCGCAGTCCGCAGTCCGCAGCAGCAGCAGCCCGCGTCCGCAGCCACGGCCGGCAGTCCGCGTCCGCAGCCGCAGCCACGGCCGCAGCCACGGCCGCAGCCACGGTCGGCAGTCCGCGTCCGCAGTCCGCAGCAGCAGCAGCAGCCCGCGTCCGCAGCCACGGCCGGCAGTCCGCGTCCGCAGCAACAGCCACGGCCGGCAGTCCGCGTCCGCAGTCCGCAGCAGCAGCCACGGCCGGCAGTCCGCGTCCGCAGCAGCAGCCACGGCCGGCAGTCCGCGTCCGCAGCTGCAGTCCGCGTCCGCAGCCCGCGTCCGCGTCCGCAGTCCCCGCCCGCTCCCGCGGCTCGCCCCGCGCGTCGTCGCGTGACGTGTCGTCGGGGCCGGGCGGGGGCGGACCGGCCGTGTCCGCCGCCCGGCCCCCGCCCGACCGACCGGCGGCACCGCATGCCCCGTCGGCTGCCGGACCGTCCGTGTCAATGGTCCCTTCGGGCCGCGCCGGCCAGGATCCAGCCCTCCACTGCCTCGTACTGGTGGCGCTGTTCCTCCGACTTCCGATGGCCGGAGGCCATCGTGCCCAGCCAGCCGCAGGCGAAGCCCAGGGGTATGGAGAGCAGGCCGGTGGTGGTGAACGGGAACCAGTTGAAGTCGGCCTCGGGGAAGGCCGAGACCGGTGAGCCGGAGACCAGATTGGTGCCCGGCATCAGCAGCAGGACGGCCAGGGAGCCGCCGATGAGGGTGCTGAGCAGGCCCGTTCGTGTGAAGCGACGCCAGAAGAGGCTGTAGACCAGCGCGGGCGCGATGGCCGAAGCGCCCAGGCAGAAGGACAGTGTCACCAGCGGTTGGAGGCTGCGATGCTGGACCTGGGTGGCCAGCACGATCGCGGGGAGGCCCACGGCCAGGGCCGACAGTCGCGCCACGGCCATCTCACGGCGCGGTGACATCTCCTGCACCCGGGCCGCGAACACGTCGTGCGCGAGGGAGTTGGCACAGGCCAGGATCATGCCGGCGACGGAGGCGAGCAGCGTGAGGAAGACCGCCGTCGTGACGGTCGTGAACAGCAACGTCTCCGCCGCCGACACCTCCGCTCCGAACGCCGCCTGCGATCCCAGCAGATACGCCGTGTTGCCCTGCGGGTCGACCTGCGCGATCAGCTCCCGTCCGACCAGCGCGGTCGCGCCGAAGCCGACGACCGTGATGACGAGGACGAACAGCGCCACACCCGACACCGCCCAGGACATCGAGCGCCGTACCTGCCGGGCGCTGGAGGCCGTGTACATGCGCATGGTGACGTGCGGCAGCACACCACCGCCGAGGACGACCGTCAGTTGCGCGGTGATCATGTCCAGGTCGGGACTGGGACCGCCGGCGAACTGCAGACCCGAGGACAGGAACGTCGAGCCCACGCCGCTGTTCTGGGCGGCCGCGCCGAACAGTGCGCCCGGGTCCCAGTCGAACCGGTTCAGGATCAGCACCGCGACCACCAGGCCGGAGCCGAGCAGCATCACGATCTTCAGGATCTGGATGAGGGCGGTGCCCTTCATGCCGCCGATCGCCGCGTAGCTGATCATCAGCGCGCCCACGCCGATGATGCAGCCCGTCTGCAGTGACTCACCGGAGAAGCCGAGGATGAACGCCATCAGCTGCCCCGTCCCCGCCAACTGCACGAGCATCAGCGGCAGCAGCGCCGCCAGCGTCACCGCGCAGGCCGCGATACGGACACCGCGTCCGGGCATGCGCCGGGTCAGCGCGTCGCCCATGGTGAACCGGCCCGCGTTGCGCAGCGGTTCGGCCAGCAGGAACATCAGCAGCATCAGCGACAGGGCCGTACTCAGCGCCAGCACCACCCCGTCGTAGCCGAAGAGCGCGATGACGCCGCCGGTGCCGAGGACGGTCGCGGCGGAGATGTAGTCGCCGGCGATCGCCAGGCCGTTGCGCATGGGCGACAGGGAGCTGTAGCCGGTGTAGAACTCGTCCAGGTCGTCCCGGTCCGGGCCGGTCATCACGCACAGCAGCAGCGTGATCGTGGCGACGGCGGAGAAGCCGACCAGGGACATCGTCTGGGCGTTACCACTGAAATCGGTGGTCATCGGGCCCGCTCCCGCTTCACGTCCAGCTCGGCCAGCTTGCGTATCCGGTCCGCGATCGGGTCGACGCGGCGGCGGGCCGTCTGCTCGTACAGGGCGATCGCCAGCCAGGTCACGGGGACCTGGATGAGCGCGAGCAGCAGTCCGGTGGGCAGGCCGTCGGTGACGGTGTTCGTCATGAACGACGGCGCGAACGCCGACAGGATCAGGAAGAGGACGAAGTAACCGAGCGCCGTGAGCGTGGCCACGCGCCGCTGCCAGCGGTAGGCGCTGCGCAGGACCCGCAGGTCGCTGTGGTGCCCGAGCGCGGCGTGGCGCTGGGGACGCCGTCCGGCCGGTTCCGGCGCCTCCTGCTGGGCCCAGGGGTGGGCCTCGTAGGCGTCGTAGGTGCCGTACGTGTACGTGTACGGGTCGTAGGGCGGGGGCGGATCGGGTGGTCGGTACGGGTGGGACGGGGACGGGTCGTAGGACATCCCGGTACTCCTTGCGAGGGTGGGATCCGGTGCGGCGGGCCGCAGGGAGGTGGGGGGCGGGAGCCACGCACGCTACTTCGGAGTAGGGGTCCTGCGCGAGGGTTTCGGCAAACTGATCGGTCGGTATGCGCTTACCTTTCCGACCTGGGGTGTTACCCGCGTTAACTCAGTCTTTTCGCAATTCCCGGTGGATCACGTGAGGTGGATCAGCGCCACGGACGCCGGTATGTCGGTGCGGTCGTCGAGCATCGCCCGGAAGGCCAGTCGCCGGTCGACCCGGCGCGGCACGGAACGGCCCGCGAGGAGCGTGAAGTTGATGCCGACGCGACCTCCGGCCGGCACGAGGGTGCGCGTCTCCCGCTCCGCCCGCACCGTCCACCCGCCGCCCACCGGCCCTGCCGAGAGGGTCACCTGGCGTGCCCTGTCGCCGAAGTTGTAGACGTCGACGGTCATACGGGTGCGGCGGCCGAGGCGGTAGCCGTGCGGCGGGGGCGCGTCCCCGTCCTCCTTGCCGGGGGCGGCGTTGCGGGCGGGGAAGCGCTGGGCGAGGACGATGTGCTCGGCGGGGGAGAGCGGAGCCCTCGGCCGGGGGAGGGGCTGCTGTGAGGCGGCCGTGTGTGCGGGGGACGTGATGTACAGCGGGTCGCGTGAGGCGGTCACCGGCCTCCCTGTGGGAAGACGCCGGCCCATGATGTCGTAGGCCGTCCCCGCCGGGCACCGCTCCCAGCGCACGGGCCGCTCCGCCCAGGCCACCGTGACCCGCTCGCCGCGACCGTTGTCGAAGACGAACCCCTGGACACCGTCCGGCAGCAGGGGCGCGGGGCCCGTGAAGTGGGCCGCGCCGAGCAGTGAGGTGAGGGCCGCGAACGCGCTGTAGGCGGGCAGGGGGCGGAATTCGCGGTCGAGGAGCCCGAAGTAGACGCCGTCGTCGTGCAGCGGTGGACCCGCGAACCAGAACTGCCGGTCGTTTCCCGCCGCCAGCCCCTCCACCATCGAACGCACCACGTACCGCGCCTGCTCGATCTCCTGCTCCGGGGTCAGGTCCGTGCGCGGCCGCGCCTTCTGGAACGCACCGCACTCCGTCATCCACAGCGGTATGTCCGCCTTGTGCCGGCGGGCCAGTTCGTGCTGTTCGTCCGCTGCGCCGGGGAAGCGGGGTTCGCCCGGCTCGGTGGGATCCGGGTAGCCGTGGAAGGCCCAGGCGTCGGCGTACCGCACGACGTCGTTGGCGAGCATCAGGTCCTGGAACGGGCCCCTCTGCGCGATGCCGGGCAGAACGACGAGGCAGGGTTCGCGCGCGTCCCTGATGCCGAGTGCGGCGGCCTTCACGAACGCGGCGTGGGCGTCTGCGGTGCTGCGGGTGGTGTCGACGTCCGGTTCGTTCGACAGCTGGAGCGCCTCGGGGGCGGCGGCCGCGAGGCGCCGGGCGTAGCGGTAGGCGTGCCGTAGATCCGCCGGGAGGGGCAGTGAGGCGCCGGTCATGGACCACTCGGGGGCGGCGGAGAGCACGTCGAGGACGGCCAGGCCGTGCGCGCGCAGGGTGCCCGTGCGGCGGTCGTGGTGGCCGGTGTCGTACACGCCCGGTGCCGGCTCGGCCGCGGGCCAGGACCGGCCGTCGCGTACCCAGCCCGCTCCCATGTCCCGCAGGGCCGAGGCGAAGTCCGCCAGCCGGGACGGCGGGACGAGGGAGGACGCCCAGACGTTCACGCCGAAACGGCCGGCCGGGCCGGTGACGGCGGGTCGTGCCGGCAGGCACGCGAACGCGCCCGTCACACCGTCCGCCGTCACGCGGTAGTGGCCCGGGGGGAGCGCGGGCAGGGTGACCGTCGCGCCCACGTCACCCGCGGCGACGGCGGCGTGGCCGACCGCCACACGGTGGCCGTGGTAGTCGCTCACGACGTACCGCACGCGATGGGCACGCGGGGCGTGCCCGTCGAGGGTCAGACGCAGCCGTGCCCGTTCGCCTTCGCGGTGCCGGGGGACCGACAGTTCGCGCAGGGCCGGGCCGGCATCCCGGTGGCGCAGGGTGAAGCGGTCCAGAGCCAGGACGTAGGCCGTCGTGTCGTCCAGGACGACCGGTTCGGTGACGCGGAAGGTGAGTGTGTCGGCGCCGCCCCGCAGTTCGACCGGGCCCAGGTCCAGCTCGGACAGGTCTCCCCAGCCGGGCCGTGACTCGTACCAGTGCGGTTGCGAGCACGCGATCTCGGTGAAGGGGCCCTCGTTCACGGACAGGTGCAGATAGGAGGCCACGGCCTCGGTGTGCGGCGTCTCGACCGGCGCCGTGGCCAGCGCGGTCAGCGCGTACACCCCGGCCCGAGGGGCGCGCACCGCGTATGTCGCGTACCAGCCGGTTCGCGCAGGGGGTTTCCGCGTCGTCCGTAACCTCAGATACCGGCCTCCGGAGGCCCGGCGGTCCCTCACCACCGGGATGTTCGTCCGCACCGCGGACTCGCCCTGCACCGTCACCGTCGTGTGCGCGGCCGACCGGGCGGTACCGCCGCTCATCGCCGTCGCCGCCATCGCCCCGAGCCCCGCTGTCATTGCCGTGCGCCTGTTGAAGTCCATGCCACCAGCAGACACGCACGGCCCGTCACTCCGCGTCACCCGTAAGAGTGTGCGAACCCGGAAACGGGTCAGGGTCGTGCCTTAGGGGCCGTCGGGGGAGGCGTCGAGGAGGCGGCGCTCGTAGCGGACGCCCGGCCGTCCATCCACCGTCGTGCTCTCCACCCGGGTGAAGCCGCTGCGGGCCAGGACCCTCATGGAAGCCGGGTTGTCCAGGGTCGTGACCGCGGTGAGGGACGTCAGGCCGTAGTCGGTGGCGGCCAGTCGGCACACCTGTTGGACCGCTGCCGTCGCCACGCCCCGGCCGGCGGCCTGTTCGCCGACGCGGTAACCGAGCTCGGCGCTGCCGTCCACCAGGTCCATCAGGTTCACCCGGCCGATCAGCTCGCCGTCCTCCCCGAGGACCACATGGAAGCGGCACACGCGCGCGTGCTGCTCGTCGAGGAGCGCCCGGAGGCGTGCGGCGAACCCCGCCGCCGTGAAGAAGGCGTCCCCGCGGTCCGGCACCGTGCGGGCGAAGTACGCCCGGTTCTCCCGCTCGAAGGCCAGCAGGGCGTCCGCGTGATCCGCCCGCAGGGGCTCCAAGGTCACCATGGGCGGGAGGATACGGGGGCTCAGTCCGTCAGGACCGGGAATTTCCGGGGCGCGAGGAACAGCAGCACCAGGAACGCCAGGGCCGCAGCGCACGCCGCCCCCAGGTAGACCGCGTGCACCGCCTCGGCGATCGCCCGCCGGGTCGCCTCCGGCGCGCTGCCCGAGTCGAGCGCCCGCGTCACCGAGTCCAGGTCGCCCGCGCCACCGAGCCGCGCGGCCAGCACCCCGTTGGCGACCGCGCCGAACACCGCCGCGCCGATCGTCTGGCCGGTCTGGCGGCAGAACAGCACGGACGCGGTCGTCGTGCCGCGCTCCGCCCATCCCACCGTCGACTGCACCCCGACGATCAGCGGCAGCTGGAACAGGCCCAGCGCGGCACCGAGCAGCAGCATCAGCAGCGTCGGCTGCCACGCCTGCCCGGGGTAGGGCAGGAAGGGGAACGCGAACAGGATCAGCGCTGCCGTGCCGACGCCCAGCATCGCCGTGTTGCGGAAGCCGATCCTGCGGTACACGTGCTGGCTCAGCGCCGCCGACACCGGCCAGCTCAACGTCCATACGGACAGGACGAAACCGGCGGCCACGGGTGCGAGGCCCAGCACCGACTGGGCGTAGGTGGGCAGGAAGACCGACGGCGCGACCATCAGCAGACCCAGCGCGCCCAGGGCCAGATTGACCGCGGCGATCGTACGGCGCCGCCACACCCAGCCCGGGATGATCGGTTCCGCCGCCCGGCGCTCCACCAGCACCACGACCGCGACCAGGGCGAGTCCCGCGCCGAACAGGGCCAGTGAGGGCACCGAGAGCCACGGCCACGCCACCCCGCCCTGCACCAGTGCCGTGAGCAGAACGCCGCCGCAGGCGAACACCGCGAGCGCGCCCGCCCAGTCCACGCGCGCGTGCGCGGTGGTTTCCCGCTCCGGCTCGTGGAGGTGACGGACGATCAGCCACAACGCGACCGCGCCGATCGGCAGATTGATCAGGAAGATCCACCGCCAGTCCGCGTACGCGGCGAGCACCCCGCCCAGGCCCGGGCCGGCGACCGCGGACACCGCCCACACCGTCGACAGCTTCGACTGGATCCTGGGACGGTCCTTCAGCGGGTACAGGTCGGCGGCGAGCGTCTGCACCGTGCCCTGCAGCGCGCCGCCGCCCAGACCCTGCACGACACGGAAGGCGATGAGCGCCCCCATGTTCCACGCCAGCGCGCACAGCAGGGACCCGAGCAGGAAGACCACCGAGCCGGCTATGAGGACCGGTTTGCGGCCGAAGGTGTCCGAGAGCTTGCCGTACACGGGCAGGGTGACGGTCACGGCCAGCAGGTAGCCGGAGAACAGCCAGGAGAAGACGGAGAAGCCGCCGAGGTCCCCGACGATCTGCGGGACGGCGGTCGAGACGATGGTCGCGTCGAGGGCCGCCAGCGCCATCGAGAGCATCAACGCCGCGACGACGGCTCCGCGCCGGCCGGTCGCGGCGGGACGTGCGGCCTCACGCGCCGCGGAACTGGTGCCGCCCACCCGGGTGCCTCCCCCTCGCCCCCGGCGCGCACGCGCCACGGGTCCCGTCGAATGTCTGCCCCTTGCAGCTATCTGCCGCGGACAGCTTCCCACTTGACCCGGACGCAGCGGGAGGGTGGAGCCTGAGTGGGCCGACGGGTGGAGCGAACCCTGAGACCGCCTCCACCCTCCGGTGGAGTGCCCCTAGGGGTACCTCCGTACTACGACCTGGGGAGGGTTCGTACCGACGGAGGACGAGAGGGCCAGAGGGCCTTCCTTAACCTGGCTTTACGCCGCCGGGGGGCGGTCCGGAACACCGGCGGGGGTGGGGTTTTCCACAGGAAAAGACTGCGCTGAACACCAGGGCGCGGTACCCCTCCCCGCCGCGAGACTGAAACGCGTCGGACGGATTCCTGATCCGGCACCGCGCACAGCGGCTGTCGACCGGGCGACCGCCTTCACCATCTGCTGACCGATATAGGAGACATACCGTGACTTCGGCTGTGACCATTCCCAGGCACGGGGGTACTGGAGGGCGTACGGCCGTTGCCGCGCGGGCGCGGCAGGTCGTGAAGGCGTACGGATCCGGAGAGACCCGGGTCGTCGCCCTCGATCACGTCGACGTGGACATCGCACGCGGCCAGTTCACCGCGATCATGGGTCCCTCGGGCTCCGGCAAGTCCACGCTCATGCACTGCCTGGCCGGGCTCGACACCGTGACGGGCGGCCAGATCTACCTCGACGAGACCGAGATCACCGGGCTGAAGGACAAGAAGCTCACACGGCTGCGCCGGGACCGGATCGGGTTCATCTTCCAGGCGTTCAACCTGCTGCCGACGCTGAACGCGATCGAGAACATCACCCTGCCCATGGACATCGCGGGCCGTAAACCGGACAAGGAGTGGCTGACGCGGGTCGTGGAGACGGTCGGGCTCGCCGACCGTCTCAAGCACCGGCCCACCCAGCTCTCCGGCGGCCAGCAGCAGCGCGTCGCCGTGGCGCGGGCGCTCGCCGCCCGGCCCGAGATCATCTTCGGGGACGAGCCGACCGGAAACCTCGACTCCCGAGCCGGCGCCGAGGTCCTCGGCTTCCTGCGCCGGTCCGTCGACGAGCTGGGCCAGACCATCGTGATGGTCACCCACGACCCGGTGGCGGCAAGTTACGCGGACCGGGTGCTGTACCTCGCCGACGGCCGCATCGTCGACGAGATGTTCAAGCCGACCGCGGAGACCGTCCTCGACCGCATGAAGGACTTCGACGCCCGGGGGCGCACCTCATGACCGTCATGAAGACCTCGATGCGCAACTTCTTCGCGCACAAGGGGAGGATGGCGCTCTCCGCGATCGCCGTCCTGCTGTCGGTCGCCTTCGTCTGCGGCACGCTCGTCTTCACGGACACCATGTCGACCACGTTCGACAAGCTCTTCGCGGCCACCTCCTCCGACGTGACGGTGAGCGCCAAGGGCGCCTCCGACAGCGGTGAGACGACCGCGGACAACGGCAAGCCGCCGGTCATGCCGGCCTCCGTGCTGGGCGAGGTCCGCAAGGCCCAGGGCGTGAAGTCCGCCGAGGGCGCGGTGTTCTCCACCTCGGTGACCGTCGTCGACGCCGACAAGGACAACCTGTCGCCCTCCAGCGGCGCCCCGACCATCGTCGGCGGCTGGAACGCCAACGAGGCCCGCACCATGAAGATCACCTCAGGTGCGGCTCCCCGGAGCGCCGACCAGATCATGGTCGACGCCGACACCGCCGACAAGCACGACCTGAAGCTCGGCGACGAGATCGGCGTGATCAGCGCGGTCGGCACCCACACCGCGAAGATCTCCGGCATCGCCGACTTCACCGTCACCAACCCCGGCGCCGCGATCTTCTACGTCGACACCAAGACCGCCCAGCAGACCCTGGTCGGCGAGAGCGACGTCTACACCAACGTCAACGTCACCGCGGCCGCAGGCGTCAGCGACGCACAGCTGAAGAAGAACGTCACGGCCGCACTCGGCGGCGACTACCAGGTGAAGACGGCCAAGGAGACCGCCGACGCCAATCAGAAGGACGTCGCCGGCTTCATGAACGTCATGAAGTACGCGATGCTGGGCTTCGCCGGGATCGCCTTCCTCGTCGGCATCTTCCTGATCATCAACACCTTCTCCATGCTGGTCGCCCAGCGCACCCGGGAGATCGGCCTGATGCGGGCCATCGGCTCCTCCCGCAAGCAGGTCAACCGCTCCGTGCTGGCCGAGGCGCTGCTGCTCGGCGTCGTCGGATCGGTGCTCGGCGTCGGCGCGGGCGTCGGCCTCGCCATCGGCCTGATGAAGCTCATGGGCCAGATGGGCATGGAACTGTCCACCGACGACCTCACAGTGGCCTGGACGACCCCCGTGGTCGGCCTCGTCCTCGGCGTGGTCGTCACCGTGCTGGCCGCCTACCTGCCCGCCCGGCGCGCCGGCAAGATCTCCCCGATGGCCGCCCTGCGCGACGCGGGAGCTCCCGCCGACGCCAAGGCCGGCTGGATCCGGGCCGCGATCGGCACCGCCCTCACGGGTGCCGGCGGCTTCGGCCTGTACCTGGCGGCGGCGGCCGACAAGGCCAAGGAGGGCTCGCTCTGGCTCGGCCTCGGCGTGGTGCTGTCGCTGATCGGTTTCGTCGTCATCGGCCCGCTGCTGGCCGGCGGTGTGGTCCGCGTCCTCGGTGCCGTCCTGCTGCGGATGTTCGGCCCCGTGGGCCGCATGGCCGAGCGCAACGCCCTGCGCAACCCGCGCCGCACCGGCGCGACGGGCGCCGCGCTGATGATCGGCCTCGCGCTGGTGGCGTGCCTGTCCGTGGTCGGCTCCTCCATGGTGGCGTCTGCCACCGACCAGCTCGACAAGACCGTCGGAGCGGACTTCATCATCCAGCACGACCGCGGCCAGCTGATCACCCCCAAGGCGGTCGAGGCCGCGAAGTCGGCGCCGGACGTGGAGCGGATCACCGAGTACAAGTGGACCAAGGCCGACTTCACCACCCCTGACGGCAAGACGCTCAAGGACACGGCGATCACGGCGGCCGACCCGTCGTACGCGACCGACCTGCGCACCGAGACGGTCGCCGGGAAGCTTCCCGACGCCTACAAGCCCGACTCCATGTCCGTGCACGAGAAGTTCGCCAAGGACCACGGCATCACCCTCGGGTCCAAGATCAAGGTCGCCTTCAGGGACGGCTCCGCGGCCGACCTGACGGTCCGGGCGATCACCAGCAGCGACGTCGTGATCGACGCCGGCGCGATGTACACGTCCATCTCGACGATGGCCAAGTACGTCCCGGCCGACAAGATGCCGCTGGACTCGCTGGTCTTCGCCAGCGCCAAGGAGGGGCAGCAGGACGCCGCCTACAAGTCCCTGAAGTCGGCGCTGCACGACTACCCGCAGTACATCGTGCGCGACCAGACCGACTACAAGGACGCCCTGAAGGACCAGATCGGCCAGCTGCTCAACATGATCTACGGCCTGCTGGCCCTGGCGATCATCGTCGCCATCCTGGGCGTGGTGAACACGCTGGCCCTGTCGGTGGTGGAGCGCACCCGGGAGATCGGCCTGATGCGGGCCATCGGCCTCTCGCGCCGCCAGCTGCGCCGCATGATCCGCATGGAGTCCGTCGTCATCGCCCTCTTCGGCGCCCTGCTGGGCCTCGGACTGGGCATGGGCTGGGGCGCCACGGCACAACAGCTGCTCGCCCTGGAGGGCCTGGGAGTCCTCGAGATCCCCTGGCCGACCATCATCGGCGTCTTCATCAGCTCGGCGTTCGTGGGCCTGTTCGCGGCACTGATCCCGGCGTTCCGGGCGGGCCGGATGAACGTCCTGAACGCGATCGCGACGGAGTAGCCGGCCACACCGAGAACCACCGCACACGGGGGTTGCGGGGAACCCGGCGCCGGGGAGTCCAGGACTTCCCGGCGCCGGGTGCTGTGCCGGCTCCTCGGAACCACGCCGAGAACCTCACATCGGGGGCGTTGTCCACAGGCCCGCCGCGCGGGCGCGCATCGTCGTACGCTGGAGACCCCCCGGCCCGCGGCGCGCGTCGGGCCCGTGGTGTTGCCCACCCCCCTGGACGGAAAGCCCCGAATGAGCCTGCACGGTCTGCTCGACGCCGTAGTCAAGGACGCCGCCCTCGCCGAAGCGATCAGGGCGGCCGCAGACGGCAACCGCATGCACGTCGACCTGGTCGGCCCCCCTGCCGCCCGCCCCTTCGCGGTCGCCGCCCTGGCCCGTGACACAGGCCGTCCGGTGCTGGCGGTCACGGCGACGGGCCGTGAGGCGGAAGACCTGGCCGCAGCCCTGCGCTCCCTCCTCCCGGCCGAGGAGGTCGTGGAGTACCCGTCCTGGGAGACACTCCCGCACGAGCGGCTCAGCCCCCGCAGCGACACCGTCGGCCGCCGCCTGGCCGTGCTGCGCCGGCTGGCCCACCCCCGCCCCGACGACCCCGAGACCGGCCCCGTCTCGGTCGTCGTCGCACCCGTCCGGTCCGTGCTCCAGCCGCAGGTCAAGGGCCTCGGCGACCTGGAGCCGGTCTCCCTGAGAACCGGGCAGAGCACGGATCTCGGTGAGATCGTCGAAGCCCTCGCGGCAGCCGCCTACGCGCGCGTGGAGCTCGTCGAGAAGCGCGGCGAGTTCGCCGTGCGCGGCGGCATCCTCGATGTGTTCCCGCCCACCGAGGAACACCCCCTGCGCGTCGAGTTCTGGGGTGACGACGTCGAGGAGATCCGCTACTTCAAGGTCGCCGACCAGCGCTCCCTCGAAGTCGCCGAGCACGGCCTGTGGGCGCCGCCCTGCCGCGAGCTGCTGCTCACCGAGGACGTCCGCGCCCGCGCGCGTGCCCTGGCCGAACAGCACCCCGAGCTCGGTGAACTGCTCGGCAAGATCGCCGAGGGGATCGCCGTGGAGGGCATGGAGTCCCTCGCGCCGGTCCTCGTCGACGACATGGAGCTGCTGCTCGACGTGCTGCCCAAGGGCGCCATGGCCGTGGTGTGCGACCCGGAGCGGGTGCGCACACGCGCGTCGGACCTCGTGGCCACCTCGCAGGAGTTCCTGCAGGCCTCCTGGGCGGCCACCGCCGGGGGCGGCGAGGCCCCCATCGACGTCGGCGCGGCCTCCCTCTGGTCCATCGCGGACGTCCGGGACCGGGCCCGCGAGCTGGACATGATGTGGTGGTCGGTGTCGCCGTTCGCCGCGGACGAGGAGCTCACGGAGACCTACGCCGCCGACGCGACGGGAGACACCCTCAAGCTGGGCATGCACGCCCCGGAGACCTACCGCGGCGACACCGCCAAGGCCCTCGCCGACACCAAGGGCTGGCTCGCCGACGGCTGGCGCACCGTGTTCGTCACCGAGGGCCACGGCCCCGCGGCCCGTACGGTCGAGGTGCTGGGCGGCGAGGGCATCGCCGCCCGCCTCGACTCCGACCTCGCCGAGATCTCCCCGTCCGTCGTGCACGTGGCGTGCGGCTCGATCGACCACGGCTTCGTCGACCCGGCCCTCGGACTCGCCGTCCTGACCGAGACGGACCTGTCGGGCCAGAAGGCGTCCGGCCGCGAGGGCGCCCGCATGCCGGCCCGCCGCCGCAAGACCATCGACCCGCTCACCCTGGAGCAGGGCGACTACATCGTCCACGAGCAGCACGGCGTGGGCCGCTACATCGAGATGGTGCAGCGCACCGTGCAGGGCGCCACCCGCGAGTACCTGGTCGTCGAGTACGCCCCGGCCAAGCGCGGCCAGCCCGGCGACCGCCTGTACATCCCCACCGACCAGCTGGAGCAGATCACCAAGTACGTCGGCGGCGAGGCCCCCACCCTGCACCGCCTCGGCGGCGCCGACTGGACGAAGACCAAGGCCCGCGCGAAGAAGGCCGTCAAGGAGATCGCCGCCGACCTCATCAAGCTGTACAGCGCGCGCATGGCGGCCCCCGGGCACGCCTTCGGGGCGGACACCCCTTGGCAGCGCGAACTGGAGGACGCCTTCCCCTACGCGGAGACGCCCGACCAGCTCACCACCATCGCCGAGGTCAAGGAGGACATGGAGAAGACGGTCCCGATGGACCGCCTGATCTGCGGCGACGTCGGCTACGGCAAGACCGAGATCGCGGTCCGCGCCGCCTTCAAGGCCGTGCAGGACGGCAAGCAGGTGGCCGTCCTGGTCCCCACGACCCTGCTGGTGCAGCAGCACTTCGGGACGTTCAGCGAGCGGTACGCGCAGTTCCCGGTGAGCGTGAAGGCCCTCTCCCGCTTCCAGACCGACACCGAGGCCAAGGCCGTCCTGGAGGGCCTGCGCGAGGGCTCGGTCGACATCGTCATCGGCACCCACCGGCTGTTCTCGTCCGAGACGAAGTTCAAGGACCTGGGCCTGGTCATCGTCGACGAGGAGCAGCGCTTCGGCGTCGAGCACAAGGAGCAGCTGAAGAAGCTCCGCGCCAACGTCGACGTGCTGACGATGTCCGCGACGCCGATCCCCAGGACCCTGGAGATGGCGGTCACCGGCATCCGCGAGATGTCGACGATCACCACCCCGCCGGAGGAGCGCCACCCGGTGCTCACCTTCGTCGGCCCCTACGAGGAGAAGCAGATCGGCGCCGCGATCCGCCGTGAGCTGCTGCGCGAGGGGCAGGTCTTCTACATCCACAACCGCGTCGAGTCGATCGACCGCGCGGCGGCCCGGCTGCGCGAGATCGTCCCCGAGGCGCGCATCGCCACCGCCCACGGGCAGATGTCGGAGTCGGCGCTGGAGCAGGTCGTCGTCGACTTCTGGGAGAAGAAGTTCGACGTGCTGGTGTCCACGACGATCGTGGAGTCCGGCATCGACATCTCCAACGCCAACACCCTGATCGTGGAGCGCGGCGACAACTTCGGGCTCAGTCAGCTCCACCAGCTGCGCGGCCGGGTGGGACGCGGCCGCGAGCGCGGCTACGCCTACTTCCTCTACCCGCCCGAAAAGCCGCTGACCGAGACCGCGCACGAGCGGCTCGCGACCATCGCCCAGCACACGGAGATGGGCGCGGGCATGTACGTGGCGATGAAGGACCTGGAGATCCGCGGCGCGGGCAACCTCCTCGGCGGCGAGCAGTCCGGTCACATCGCGGGCGTCGGCTTCGACCTGTACGTGCGGATGGTCGGCGAGGCCGTCGCGGACTACCGGCGCCAGCTGGAGACCGGCGAGATCGAGGAGGAGCCGCCGCTCGAGGTCAAGATCGAGCTGCCCGTCGACGCGCACGTCCCGCACGACTACGCCCCCGGCGAGCGGCTCCGCCTCCAGGCGTACCGCGCCATCGCCTCCGCCAACTCGGAGGAGGACATCAAGGCGGTCCGCGAGGAACTCGTCGACCGCTACGGCAAGCTGCCCGAGCCGGTGGAGAACCTGCTGCTCGTCGCCGGTCTGCGCATGTTCGCGCGCGCGTGCGGGGTCGGCGAGATCGTGCTCCAGGGCAACAACATCCGGTTCGCGCCGGTGGAGTTGCGCGAGTCGCAGGAGCTGCGGCTCAAGCGGCTCTACCCCGGGGCGGTCATCAAGCCGACGGTCCACCAAGTGCTGGTGCCGCGCCCCAAGACCGCGAAGGTGGGCGGCAAACCGCTGGTCGGGCGGGAACTGCTGGCGTGGGTGGGGGAGTTCCTCACGTCGGTGCTGGGGTCCTGATGCCGGGGCGTCGGCACACTTGGTGACGGGGGCGGCGCCGACACCTCGGTGACTGCGGGCCGCGGATCGGGGCGTTAGTGACGCCCCGGTTCCGCTGAACCACCGTCAGGCCACCGGTCGCACGGGTGCCCCGCCGCCGACCCGGCGCAAGGCTTCCGCAAGCCGGTTCGTGACCAGTTCGACGTCGCCGTCGTGCAGCAGCCCGGGTGCGAACGGCCGCACACGCTCCGGACGTGGGAAGCCGCCCGCGGGAGATGCGTCCGGATCTCCGGATCTCCGCGGACGGCCTCGGAGTGGAGGCCTACTGCTGTTCGGGCCGGTCGCGGTCGCGGTCCATGCCCAGCGAGCCCTCGACGCGCTGCTGGCCGGAGTCGACCTGGTCCTCGTACTTGCCGCCGGTCCTCTCGTTGATCCGCTGTTCCGCGGTGTCAGAGCCCTGCTTGCCCTTGTGCCGCGCCTGACTCTTGAACTTGTCGAAGATGCCCATGCACAGCTCCCTCCAGAGGTGAGTCAGAACCGACGATACGCGCGGGATGCGAAGTATGCGCATTGAGGCCCGATGTGGTCTGAACCTCTTCCTCGCTACCGTGGGACCCGGCACGGGCCGCCCGTGCCGGAGCGGAACGGACAGACAGAGGAGGGGCGCACGGTGAGGCGTCTGAGGGGCGGGGCGGCACTGGCTGTCGCGATGGTGTTCACCGGTTCGGCACTGGCCGGCTGCGAGGGCCTGGCCCCGCCCACGGATGGCGGTGGACCCTCCGGTTCCGGGGCCCCGGCCGCCGGCGACGGCCGGGCCGTGAACCCGCTGGACAACCCGGACGGCACCAAGCCGGGGCTGGCGGCCATCACTTCCGGCGCGGACAAGGAAAGGGCGCGTGCCCTGATCGAGAAAGTGGCGACGAAGGGGCGCGGTCCCAGGACGGGCTATGAACGGGACAAGTTCGGCTACGCCTGGATGGACTCGGCACCGCGCGACGTCCCCTTCTCCCACAACGGCTGCGACTCGCGGAACGACCTTCTGAAACGAGACGGGGAGGACCTGCGCTTCCGGAAGGGATCGGACTGCGTCGTCACCTCGCTGACGCTGCACGACCCCTACACCGGGAAGGTCATCGAGTGGACCAAGTCCCATGCGATCAAAGTGCAGATAGACCACGTCATGCCGCTGTCGTACGACTGGCAGATGGGCGCCTCGCGCTGGACCGAGGAGAAGCGGGAGTCCATCGCCAACGACCCGCTCAACCTCGTTCCGGTGGACGGGCCGACCAACGGCTCGAAGGGAGACTCCGGCCCGGCGTCCTGGCTGCCCCCGAACAAGCGGATCCGCTGCGCCTACTCGGTGCGCTTCGCCCAGGTGTCGCTGAAGTACGAACTCCCCGTGACGGCGCCCGACAAGGAGATGATGCTGAAGCAGTGCGGCGGGTAAGACGCATGTCGGGGCATGAGGCAGCAGAGCCGGTGTCAGCCCGGTAAATCGGTTCCGGATGTCCGCCACCCCCGCCTACCTTGATCACATGCAGCCGAACATAGCGAGCCTCGCCGACCGCCCGGACATGCTGGAGCGGGTCGTCGGGATGGCGGACAGCTGGCCGGAGTTCGTGATCCAGGACCTCGTGGGCGCCGCCCACTTCCCGCGGATCGCCGCCGAACTCCCGGAGTACGTCCTGTTCGCCGAAGACGAGCAGGGCGAGATCGTGGCGAACGCCTACAGCGTGCCCTTCGCCCTCGGCACCGAGCACCGCGGTGGCCGGCTGCCGGCCAATGGCTGGGACGCGGTACTGGTGTGGGCGTTCTCCGACCTTCGGCGCGGAGTCCGGCCGGACACCGTCAGCGCGATCTCGGTCTCCATCGCCCCGCAGGCACAGGGCCGCGGCCTGTCCGCGGTGATGCTCTCGGCCATGCGCGACAACGCCCGGGCCCGCGGCTTCCGCGAGGTCGTCGCCCCGGTCCGCCCCAACGCCAAACACCTGGAACCGCACACGCCGATGGAGGAGTACGCCCGCCGCGTCCGCCCCGACGGCCTGCCCCAGGACCCGTGGCTGCGCGTCCACGCCCGGGCCGGGGCCACCGTCGACTCGGTGGCACCGGCATCCATGACGGTGGCCGCCCCGCTCGCGGACTGGCGCCGCTGGACGGGCCTGCCCTTCGACTCCGACGGCGACATCGAAGTGCCGGGCGGTCTGGTGCCGGTGCGCTGCGAGACGGAGCGCGGATACGCGGTGTACGTCGAGCCCAACGTGTGGATGCGCCACCCCTTGTAGGTGGCATCCGCCGTAAGGCGTGGCGCACGGTACGGCCGTACGGCCCACGACCGGCTCGGGGGCGGGCCGTTCACACGAAGTGATCAGCATGACAACGGTTCGGTACAACCCGTGACCGGTTGTCCGTGTCGGGCTATACGCTCGGATTCCCCAACAGGGTCTCTGTCACTCGCACGTCCGTCCCCATCGGCCACACCGGTCCAGGAGCAGTCATGTACGGCCACGGCGCGGCGCCGCCTCCCCGCAGCGCGGCAACGGTCATCTCTCTGCGCGTGCTGTTCGCCGCAGCCGGGTTCCTCACCTGCGGCGTGCTGGCCTGCGTCCCGTTGTTCCGGGTGGCCGTCCTGCGCGGCCGGGCCCTCGACTGGGTGCTGGCCTGGGTGAGCCTGCCGCTGTCCATCGCCTGTTTCGCCGTGATCGGCACGCTGCCGGAGGACGACTACCGCACCGACGTCGCGCTGGCCATGATCCTGCTGCTCGGGGCGGGTGCCGCCATCTACTTCCTCGTCGTGGACATCGGCCACCACGGCGAGCAGCGGACGCTCGCCGGTCACGCGTCGCCCCACGCGCCGACCGTCGCACACACCCCGTACGGCTACCCGCACCCCGCGCCGCCCTACGCCCCGACGTCCACCCCCGTCCCGCAGCCCTCCGCACCTCACGCACCCTCCCCGCACGACACGCCCCCGCCCCCGATGCAGCCGCCCCCGTCCCCCCAGCGGCCGGCCCCCGCCCGCATCGACCAGGTCCGCGCCGAACTCGACGAGCTCAGCGACTACCTGCGCCGGTACGAGGGCGAAGGCCACCGGGACGGCAACCACGAGGACGGAAGGTGACCGCGGCGGCAGGACGAGTCGTCGCCGGCCGCTACGAACTGGCCACCGTCCTCGGGCAGGGCGGCATGGGCCAGGTGTGGACGGCGTACGACCAGCGGCTCGACCGGCGTGTGGCGGTGAAGCTGCTGCGCCCCGACAAGGTCGCCGGCCAGGAAGCGGAGGAACTGCGCCGCCGTTTCGTGCGCGAGTGCCGGGTGACCGCGCAGGTCGACCACCCCGGCCTGGTCACCGTGCACGACGCGGGCAGTGAGGGCGAGGAGCTGTTCCTCGTCATGCAGTACATCGACGGCGCCGACCTAGCCGGCCACCTCGCCGAGCATTCCCCGTACCCCTGGCAGTGGGCGGTCGCGGTCGCCGCGCAGCTGTGCGCCGTGCTGAGCGCCGTGCACGCCGTGCCGATCGTCCACCGCGACCTCAAGCCGCGCAACGTGATGGTGAAGCAGGACGGCACCGTCACCGTCCTCGACCTCGGCGTCGCCTCCGTCATGGACGCCGACACCACCCGCCTCACGCACACCGGCACCCCGATCGGCTCGCCCGCCTACATGGCACCGGAGCAGGCGATGGGCGGCGCGGTCGGCCCGTACACCGACCTGTACGCGCTCGGCGTGGTCCTGTACGAACTGCTCAGTGGGGACGTGCCCTTCTCCGGCTCCACGGTCCTCGGCGTCCTGCACCGGCACCTGTACGAACCCCCGCTGCCAGTGCGCCGCATCCGCCCCGAGGTGCCCGAGGCCCTGGAGGCCCTCGTGCTGCGCCTCCTCGCCAAGGACCCGCAGCACCGGCCCGCCTCCGCGCAGGAGGTCTACGAGCACCTGGAGCTGCTCCTGCCGGCGCGCGGCACGCCCACCGGAGCGGCTCTGGATCCCACCCGCCCGTTCCTGCGTCCGCACGCCCCCTGGCCGGATCGTGCGCGCACCCCGGCGCCCCAGCCCACGCCCGCCACACCGGTCACCGAGGCTCCGGGTCAGACGGACATCGCCCGCGCCGTCGACGAGGTCAAACGGCTCCTCGGCGAGGGCCGTGTCACCCAGGCCGTCGACATCCTCGGGGCGATCCTGCCCGCCGCAGCCGAACAGCACGGCGCGCACTCCCCGGTCGTCCGTACCCTGCGCAAGCAGTACGCCGCGACGCTCCTGGACGACGGCCAGTACCGGCGCGCGCTGCCCGAGCTGCGCCGGCTCGCCGACGAACGCGCCGCCGAGGCGGGCCAGGCCGACCCGCAGGCTCTGCGCTTCCGCTACGAGGCCGCCCAATGTCTCGAACAGCTGGGCGAACCGGCCGCGGCGCTCGCCGAGTACCGGGCGGTACTGCCGTACTACGAGAACCAGTACGTCGCCGCCGGCGGACCCGAGCTCGCGCACGACGTCCGCCGCCGGATCGGGCACCTCCAGCTCGCCCTCGGTGACCGAGGCGCCGCCCACGACACCCTGGCCCGGCTGCTGCACGACGTGGAGCGCACCCATGGTCACGGGCACCCGCTCGGGGCGGAGATCCGCAGGACGCTGCAGTGGCTGGGGCAGGTCCGCGGCTGACGACCGCCCCGGGGAGGCGCGGCGGTGCCGGAAGTCCCGGTGAATCGTTGGTCGAATGGGTTGGCCAGAGCTTGGCCACTGCCTACCATCGATCATCGCAAGACCTTGTGCACCGTCGCACAATCTCCTCGGGAGGTTTCCTTGCACCGCCGCCGTCGCACCGCGCTCCTCCTCACCGCCGCGATCGCCGCCGCGGCGCCCCTGCTCACCGCCTGCGGGAACGACGCGCATCCCGGCGCGGCAGCCGTGGTGGGCGGCCAGCGGATCACCGTCTCCCAGCTGGAAGAGCGGGTCGGCGAGGTACGCGCGGCCCAGCGGGCGGCCGTCCAGGACGAGGCCCAGTACCAGCAGGCCATCGCCAGAAGCGGCACCCTCGCCCGCGACACCCTGCACACCATGGTCCTGGACCGGGTGCTGCACCGCGCCGCCGAGGACGCCGGAGTGACCGTCTCCCGCAAGGAGATCCAGCAGATGCGGTCCGGTCTGGAACAGCAGGCCGGTGGCGCCAAGGGGCTGGAGACGACCTGGCTCCAGCAGTACGGCATCCCGCCGCAGCGCCTCGACGACAACCTCCGCCTCCAGCTGGAGGCCCAGAAACTCGCCGAGAAGCTGGGCACGAACACCGACCGTCCCGAGTTCTGGAAGGCGCTCTCCGACGCCTCCAAGGACCTGAACGTCGATCTCAACCCGCGCTACGGCACCTGGGACGCCCAGAAGAGCAGGCCCGCCGAAGCCAGGACGCCGTGGGTACGGGACGTCACGGCGGCGCAGACGCAGCAGGGCATGTAGAGCAGGTACGGCCCACCCGGAGGGCACCCGCCGGCCGCCGCGCCGCGTCGACACCCGGCACGCGCCCTCCGGGCCGCCGCGCCGCGTCGACACCCGGCACGCGCCCTCCGGGCCGCCGCGCCGCGTCGACACCCGGCACCCGCCCTCCGGGCCTCCGCACCATGTCGACGCCTGGCACCCGCCTCCCGGGCCTCCGCGCCAGGTCGACGCATGACGCCCGCCCTCCGGGGCCCTGTGCCGCGTCGACGCCTGGCACCGCCCTCCGGGCCTCCGCACCATGTCGACGCCCGGCACCCGCCTCCCGGGCCTCCGCGCCAGGTCGACGCCTGGCACCGCCCTCCGGGCCTCCGCGCCACATCGACGCCCGGCACCCACCCTCCCGGACCCTGTGGATAACTTTCGGGTGCTGTCGGCGACGTGGGATAGCTTCGAACCGTGAACGCCAACAGCCCCGAAGCCACCCCGGGCCCCGAGCGGACCGCTCCCGACGCGGCCGTCGCCCCCGGCCGCATCGTCCTGCTCACCACCAGCCACCGAGTCGCCCCCGGTCTGCTCTCCTGGCCGGCCTGGCAGGCCCTGCACGAGGCCGACCAGGTGCTGTGCGCGGACGGCACGCATCCGCAGCTGCCGTATCTGCGCGAGGCGGGGATCACCGTCGCCGAGGCGTCCCCGACCGCGCAGCAGCTGCTCGACGCCTGCGCAGGCGGACACACGGTGGTCGTCGTGGCGACGGGCGAGGGCGAACCGGCCCTGACGGACGGCCTGGCACGCCTCGCCGGCACCGGCCGTGTCGCCATGCCCGAGCTGGAGCTGCTGCCCGCCTCCTACGACCTCCCCGGCGCTCGCCTCCTCGACCTCGTCCAGGTCATGGACCGCATCCGCGCCGAGTGCCCATGGTCCTCCCGGCAGACCCACGAGGGCCTGGCCAAGTACGGCATCGAGGAGGCGTACGAGCTCGTCGAGGCGATCGAGGAGGGCGACCGTGACGAACTGCGCGAAGAGCTCGGCGACGTCCTCCTCCAGGTCGTCTTCCACGCCCGCATCGCCGAGGAGGGCCGGCCGGAGGACGGGGCGGAACCCTTCTCCATCGACGACGTGGCCGGTGGCATCGTCGCCAAGCTGATCCACCGGCATCCGCATGTCTTCGGCGACGCGACGGCCACCACCCCGGAGGAGGTCAAGGAGCACTGGCTGCGCACCAAGGCGGTCGAGAAGCAGCGCACCTCGATCACCGAGGGCATCCCCCTCGGCCAGCCCGGCCTGGCCCTCGCCGCCAAGCTGGCCTCCCGCGTCCGCACAGCACACCTGGAGATACCGCTCCCTCCCGTCGAGGGCATCGGCTACGAGCTGCTGGCCCTGGCCGTCCGAGCCGAGTCGGAGGGCGTCGACCCGGAGGCGGCCCTCAGAGCGGCGGCCCGCGCGTACCGGGACGCGATCAGGGACGCCGAGGGCTGAGCGGCCGCGGCCGGGGGAGGCTGCGGCAGCCGCTCAGCCGAGCGTGACGGTGGAGGGAGGCTGTGGAGGCCGGTCAGCCGAGCGTGACGGTGGAGGGCCGCTGCCGGAAGCCGGATACGGTCGAGGAGTGACCGACCAGCCCCAGCCCAGCCCAGCCACGACCGCTCCCGATCTCTTCACCTGGGAGTTCGCGAGCAACCCCTACCCCGCCTACGCCTGGCTGCGCGAGCACAGCCCCGTCCACAAGAGGCGACTCCCCAGCGGTGTGGAGGCCTGGCTGGTCACGCGGTACGCCGACGCCAAGCAGACGCTCGCCGACAACCGGCTCTCCAAGAACCCGGCGCATCACGACGAACCGGCGCACGCCAAGGGGAAGACGGGCATCCCCGGCGAGCGCAAGGCCGAGTTGATGACGCATCTGCTGAACATCGACCCGCCGGACCACACCCGGCTGCGGCGGCTGGTGTCCAAGGCGTTCACACCCCGCCGGGTCGCCGAGTTCGTCCCGCGGGTGCAGGAGCTCACCGACACTCTGATCGACGGCTTCGCGGCGAAGGGATCCGCGGACCTGATCCACGAGTTCGCCTTCCCGCTCCCCATCTACGCCATCTGCGACCTGCTCGGCGTCCCCCGCGAGGACCAGGACGACTTCCGCGACTGGGCGGGCATGATGATCCGTCACCAGGGCGGCCCCAGGGGCGGCGTGGCGCGGTCGGTGAAGAAGATGCGCGGCTACCTCGCCGACCTCATCCACCGCAAGCGCGAGGCGCTGCCCGCCGAACCCGCCCCCGGCGAGGACCTCATCTCCGGTCTGATCCGCGCATCCGACCACGGAGAGCACCTCACCGAGAACGAGGCGGCGGCCATGGCCTTCATCCTGCTGTTCGCCGGTTTCGAGACAACCGTCAACCTGATCGGAAACGGCACCTACGCGCTGCTCACCCACCCCGGGCAGCGTGCCCGGCTCCAGGCGTCCCTCGCCGCCGGGGAGAGCGGCCTCCTGGAGACCGGCGTCGAGGAACTCCTCCGCTACGACGGCCCCGTCGAACTCGCCACCTGGCGTTTCGCCACGCAGTCCCTCACTCTCGGCGGGCAGCGCATCGAGGCGGGCGACCCCGTCCTCGTCGTGCTGGCCGCCGCGGACCGGGACCCGGAGCGGTTCGCCGATCCGGACGTACTGGACCTCTCACGCCGCGACAACCAGCACCTCGGATACGGCCACGGCATCCACTACTGCCTCGGCGCCCCGCTGGCCCGCCTGGAGGGCCAGACCGCCCTCGCCACCCTCCTCACCCGCCTCCCGGACCTCCGGCTCGCCGCGGATCCGGCCGAGCTGAGATGGCGCGGCGGCCTCATCATGCGCGGGCTGCGCACGCTGCCCGTGGAGTTCGCACCGGCAGCAGCAGCCGAACGTGACGAAACATCAGACCTGTGATCTTCACGTGATCTGCGCGGCATGAACTTGTGACAAGTGATCGTCTGCCGATACGTTCACCCATCAACGCGGAGGGATTCACGCCGCGTCGGTAACTGCTGTCGCGCGAAAGGTCTCCGTATGCTCTCCGGGAACGGTCGGCACCGTCGCCCCCGCCAGGCTCCGGCTCTCCTCGTCGCGGCCGGAGTGACCGGCTCCGCCATCGCGATCCCGCTCCTAGGGGCCTCCGGCGCCAGTGCGGCCGACGGCACGACCTGGGACCGGGTCGCGGACTGCGAGACCGGCGGCGCCTGGAGCGAGAACAGCGGCAACGGCTACTACGGCGGCCTGCAGCTGTCCCAGGAGGACTGGGAGAACCACGGCGGCCTCGACTACGCCGCCAGCCCCGACCTGGCCAGCCGCTCCCAGCAGATAGCCGTGGCCGAGAGAATCCTCGCCGACCAGGGAGTCGGCGCGTGGCGCACCTGCGGACTGCTCTCCGGCCTCGAGCAGGGCAAGGGGTCGGACTCGTCCGGGTCATCCGATTCGTCCGACTCGTCCGGCGAGGTCGACTCGCCCGGCCTGCTCGACTCGCTCGGCTCGTCCCCCTCGGACAGTCCTTCTTCCTCTCCGTCCTCATCGCCTGACGCGTCATCGGCCTCCAAGGACGAAACCGCCAAGACGGACAAGTCGACCGAATCCACCGGCTCGTCGCGGGAGAAGCAGTCCGACAGCGCCCCGTCGGGCACCTCCAAGAGTGACAACGCCCGCCCGGGCGACGACTCCTCGCAGCCGACCGACGCCGGCTCCGGCCGTCATCGCGGTCCCAGCGCCGACGAAACCGGCGCGCCCGGCGGCGACCGTGCGGAGAAGTCCACGGGGCGTCACTCCGCGCCCGCTGAGGAGGGTTCCGACGACGCGTCCGAAGGTGCCTACATCGTGGGAATCGGCGACAGTCTCTGGTCCATCGCCGACGCCCTTCGGGTCAGCGGCGGATGGCACGCCCTCTACGAGGGCAACGAGAAGGCGGTCGGCGCCGACCCGGACCTCATCCACCCCGGTCAGGCGCTCACGGTCGAGGGCGAAGCGGACGAGAAGTAGTTGTTCGGGCAGTGCGGAAACGACGGTCGAAGTCGCCCCGAAACCGGGTGAGTTCACGTCACGTTTCGCGCCGAATGTCCCGTATAAGACCGGTGAGAGATAGATCTCAGAAGCCTTGATCGTCTTTGAAATTCCGCGGACCGCGTGTCTACGGTCGTGATCGCTCGTCACCACGAGCCCCGGCTGCCGCAACGCCGAATCCTGCCAGCGGCCGTACGGGAACAGTCGTCGCGTCAAGCGCCGTAGGCAGGAGCGGGGGACCCAAGGTAGGTGCCCGACCGGCCGGTTGTGCCGGAAGGGCTTGGGGTGAAGCCGTGTCCCGTGAGGGACGCGGCCGGGCAACTCAACCGGCCCGAACCCGACAGCTCACCTCGCAGGCGTCGGTGAGGGGATCTCTCCATGCTGTTTTCCGGCAAGGGCACGCACCGCCGTCCGTCCAAGGCCACTCGCGCCATCGCCATCGCCGGTGTCACCGGCGCCGCCGTCGCCGCCCCGCTGATGGCGGCCGGCAACGCCTCCGCCGCCACCGCCTCCGAGTGGGACGCGGTCGCCCAGTGCGAGTCCGGCGGCAACTGGTCCATCAACACCGGCAACGGTTACTACGGCGGTCTGCAGTTCTCCGCCTCCACCTGGTCCGGCTACGGCGGCACCCAGTACGCCTCCACCGCCGACCAGGCCACCAAGGCCCAGCAGATCGAGATCGCCGAGAAGGTCCTGGCGAGCCAGGGCAAGGGCGCCTGGCCGGTCTGCGGCAAGGGCCTGTCGAGCGTCGGCTACACCGGTGGCGGCTCCTCGAGCGACTCCGGCAGCTCCTCCCAGAGCCAGCAGAGCACCGAGACCCGCCAGACCGAGCAGCAGCCGGCCTCCCGCTCCGACGAGCGCCCGGCGGCCAAGAAGACCGTCACCACCCCGACCGGCAAGAAGGTCAAGAAGGGTGACGGCGAGTACAAGGTCGTCAAGGGTGACACCCTCAGCTCGATCGCCGCGGACCAGAAGGTCAAGGGCGGCTGGGAGAAGCTCTTCCAGCTGAACAAGGACATCATCGACGATGCCAACCTCATCTACACGGGCCAGCAGCTGCACCTGAAGTAAGCAGCGGCCCGCTTGGACCCTCAGGGTCCACGTGCTCCCCGCCCCGGTGCGTCATCCCCCGTACGCGCCGGGGCGGGGTTTTTTCGGCAACCGGCTTTGTTCCGTTCGGAAACAATTTACTCTCGGTTCTGTCCATGGGGTGGGCGACCCGGTGGCCGATCGCCCGGAGCCGGTTAGGCTCATGTCGCGAGCCACCGAGGCTCCGCACCTCGCCGGGTCCACGTGACCCGCGTACCCGCGTCACATAAGAAGGAGATGCTCGTGCCGTCCATCGACGTCGTCGTAGCCCGGGAAATCCTGGACTCCCGAGGCAACCCCACGGTCGAGGTCGAGGTCGGCCTCGACGACGGCAGCACCGGTCGTGCCGCCGTCCCGTCCGGCGCCTCCACGGGCGCCTTCGAGGCCATCGAGCTCCGCGACGGCGACTCGAACCGCTACCTCGGCAAGGGTGTGGAGAAGGCCGTCCTCGCGGTCATCGAGCAGATCGGCCCGGAGCTGGTCGGCTATGACGCCACCGAGCAGCGCCTGATCGACCAGGCGATGTTCGACCTGGACGCCACCGACAACAAGGGCTCCCTCGGCGCCAACGCCATCCTCGGCGTCTCGCTCGCCGTCGCCCACGCCGCCTCCGAGGCCAGCGACCTCCCCCTCTTCCGCTACCTGGGCGGCCCGAACGCGCACCTGCTGCCGGTGCCGATGATGAACATCCTGAACGGCGGCTCGCACGCCGACTCCAACGTGGACATCCAGGAGTTCATGATCGCCCCGATCGGCGCGGAGTCCTTCTCCGAGGCGCTGCGCTGGGGCGCCGAGGTCTACCACACGCTGAAGAAGGTCCTGAAGAGCAAGGGCCTGGCCACCGGCCTCGGCGACGAGGGCGGCTTCGCCCCGAACCTCGGCTCCAACCGCGAGGCCCTCGACCTCATCCTCGAGGCGATCAAGGAAGCCGGCTACACCCCCGGCGAGCAGATCGCCCTCGCCCTCGACGTCGCCGCCTCCGAGTTCTACAAGGACGGCGCCTACACCTTCGAGGGCAAGACCCGCTCCGCCGCCGAGATGACCGAGTACTACGCGGAGCTCGTCGACGCGTACCCGCTCGTCTCCATCGAGGACCCGCTGTTCGAGGACGACTGGGAGGGCTGGAAGACCATCACCGACAAGCTCGGTGACAAGGTCCAGCTCGTCGGCGACGACCTGTTCGTCACCAACCCCGAGCGCCTCGCCCGCGGCATCGAGGAGGGCGCGGCCAACGCGCTCCTGGTCAAGGTCAACCAGATCGGTTCGCTCACCGAGACCCTGGACGCCGTCGAGCTGGCCCAGCGCAACGGCTTCAAGTGCATGATGTCCCACCGCTCCGGCGAGACCGAGGACGTCACCATCGCCGACCTGGCCGTCGCCACCAACTGCGGCCAGATCAAGACCGGCGCCCCGGCCCGCTCCGAGCGCGTCGCCAAGTACAACCAGCTGCTGCGCATCGAGGAGATCCTCGACGACGCCGCGGTCTACGCCGGCCGCAGCGCCTTCCCGCGCTTCAAGGGCTGACCCGGCGCTGACCCCTTACCGGGTCAAGCCTTAGCCAGTCGTACGTACGTCCCCGTACTCGGTCCCGTACCGTGTCCGGGGACGTACGCGCGTATGACGGTGGAGCGGGAGGCGGACAGATGGCCGTGAAGGACCGGGACCGGTTCTCCACCGCGACCAGGATCCGGTTGCTCGGCGAGCAGACCGCGGCCCGGGTCTACCGCTCCCAGACCAGGCGCCAGGCCCGCCGCTCGCGGCTGACCGGCCGGGCCGCACTGCTCGCGCTGGTGATGTGCTCGCTGATCGTGGCCCTGGCCTACCCGATGCGGGAGTACGTCTCGCAGCGCGCCGAGATCGACGACCTCCAGCGCGAACAGCAGCAGGCCCGCGAGCGCGTCGAACGGCTGCGCGACCTGAAGGCGCGCTGGCAGGACGACGCGTACGCAGAACAGCAGATCCGGCAGCGGTTGCACTACGTCATGCCGGGGGAGACGGGCTTCATCGTCGTCGACCCGCACGCGGCGCGGCAGTCGCGCACCGACCTGGGGGCGGCCGACCGTCCCTGGTACTCGAACGTCTGGGACGGGGTCGACAAGGCCGACGCCTCCGACCGGTGACCCAGCCCCAGCCAGTGACCTGAACCCAGAGAAAGACAGCCTGAAGACAGTCATGGAAACGCCCCCGCCGACCACTCCGCGCACCGAGCCGACCGACGCCGACGTCGAGGCCTTCAAGCAGCAGCTCGGTCGGCCCCCGCGCGGCCTGCGCGCGATCGCGCACCGCTGCCCGTGCGGTCAGCCCGACGTCGTCGAGACGGCCCCCCGGCTGCCGGACGGGACACCGTTCCCCACGCTGTACTACCTGACGTGCCCGAAGGCGAACTCGGCCATCGGCACGCTGGAGGCCAACGGCGTGATGAAGGAGATGACCGAGCGGCTGGCCTCGGACCCGGAGCTGGCGGCGGCCTACCGGGCCGCACACGAGGACTACATCCGGCGCCGTGACGAGATCGAGGAGCTGAAGAACTTCCCGAGCGCGGGCGGCATGCCGGACCGGGTCAAGTGCCTGCACGTGCTGGTGGGCCACTCGCTGGCCGCGGGCCCCGGGGTGAACCCGCTCGGCGACGAGGCGATCGCGATGCTGCCCGAGTGGTGGCGCAAGGGCCCGTGCGTGACGCCTGTCGAGGAGGACGCCCAGTGACCCGTGTCGCCGCCGTGGACTGCGGTACGAACTCCATCCGGCTCCTGGTCGCCGACGCCGACCCGAGCACCGGCGAGCTGGTCGACCTGGACCGCCGGATGACGATCGTGCGGCTCGGGCAGGGCGTCGACCGCACCGGCCGGCTCGCTCCCGAGGCGCTGCAGCGGACCTTCGCGGCGTGCCGCGAGTACGCCGGGATCATCAAGGAGCACGGGGCGGAGCGGCTGCGGTTCGTGGCGACGTCCGCCTCCCGGGACGCCGAGAACCGGGACGAGTTCGTGCGCGGCGTGCTGGACATCCTGGG
Organism: Streptomyces sp. NPDC002130; assembly: GCF_040296465.1. NCBI lineage: Bacteria > Bacillati > Actinomycetota > Actinomycetes > Kitasatosporales > Streptomycetaceae > Streptomyces > Streptomyces sp. NPDC002130. The sequence goes on along the minus strand of NZ_JBEOXI010000003.1, from coordinate 38,115 downwards.
CGTCGAGCCCGAGGTGATCACCGGCGACCAGGAGGCCGAGTTCTCCTTCACCGGCGCCACCAAGGAGCTCACCGGCAGCGACCACCTGCCCAAGCCCTACCTGGTCGTGGACATCGGCGGCGGCTCGACCGAGTTCGTCGTGGGCGACGACCGTGTCCGGGCGGCCCGCTCGGTGGACATCGGCTGTGTCCGCATGACCGAGCGGCACCTGGTCCGGGACGGGGTGGTGAGCGACCCGCCCTCCGAGGAGCGGATCGCGGCGATGCGGGCCGACATCGAGGCCGCCCTCGACCTGGCCGAGCAGACGGTTCCGCTGCGCGAGGCGCGCACGCTGGTCGGCCTGGCCGGCTCCGTGACGACCGTGTCGGCGATCGCCCAGGAGCTGCCTGAGTACGACTCGCAGGCCATCCACCACTCCCGTGTCTCCTACGACCGGGTCCGCGAGATCACCGAGTGGCTGCTGCGTTCCACCCACGCCGAGCGCGCGGCCGTGCCCTCCATGCACCCGGGCCGGGTCGACGTGATCGGTGCGGGCGCCCTCGTGCTCCTGTCGATCATGGAGCGGATCGGCGCGCAGGAGGTCGTGGTGAGCGAGCACGACATCCTCGACGGCATCGGATGGTCTTTGGCTTGACCGCCCTACAGGTTGCGGCACACGTCCCGCCGGTCGCCCACCTTGACGACGAGGATGACCAGCTCACCATCGTTGATCTGGTAGGCGACCCTGTAGCTTCCGAGCGCGGTCAGCGCGGTCAGGATGCGCATGGAGTCGGGCCGGCTGATGGCCCGGAGTTGCCGCTGCGCCGCCGTGGTGAACCGGAAGGCGTACTTCACGAAGCATCGCCGTTGCGCTCGGTGAACAGGTCTGCCAGCAGTTCCGCCATCGTCACCGTGGGGCCGCCCTCGGCCAGAACTGCTTCGGCTTCGCGCGCAAGCATGACGTCGGCCGCTTCCTCCAGTGCGTCGAAGTCCGCGATCGGGACTACGGCTGCCACCGGAGCGCCGTTGCGCGTGATGACGGTCGGAACGCCTGCCTCGGCCCGGTTGATGTGGTCTGGCTCAGGGAGTCGCGATCCTGAGTCATGCTCGACGGCATCGCGTAATCCGTCGCCCAGCCCGCTTCTGAGCAGGCAAGGATCACGAATGAGCGTCTCCGGGGGCTCGGGCGAAGCCGCCGGAGGCAGCTCGTCGGAAAAGTTCGTGAAGTTCTTCACAAGGAATTCGGCCCTCCCGGGCGATCAGAGGGGCCCAGTTGACCCGTCCGGGGGCTGAACAGGCCTTTGAACATGTTCAGAAGCATGGTATGGAGGGGGTCGGGGAGGTGTCCGGAGCGGCACTCGGGACGTGCCTCACGGAGGCCTCTCCGGCACAGAGAGGCAGCTCACGCGGCATTGACAACGACGCAAGGTGCACAAAGGAGCCCGGTTGTCACCATGACGTGGATCACGCGGGCCGCGGAGGATAGCACACACCCCGCAAGAGCTTGTGAAGGGGCGCACGAGCCACCCCCCTGAGACGGGTGGATACTCGATGGCATGAGCACCACGGAGCGTCCCAGGATCCTCGTAGTAGGCGGTGGGTACGTAGGCCTGTACGCAGCTCGGCGCATCCAGAAGAAGATGCGCTACGGCGAGGCGACCGTCACGGTCGTCGACCCCCGGTCGTACATGACCTACCAGCCCTTCCTCCCCGAAGCCGCCGCCGGCAACATCTCCCCGCGCCACGTCGTCGTCCCGCTGCGACGCGTGCTGCCCAAGGCGGAGGTTCTCACCGGCCGGGTCACCACCATCGACCAGGACCGCAAGGTCGCCACGGTCTCCCCGCTGGTCGGCGAGGCCTACGAGCTGCCCTTCGACTACCTGGTGATCGCGCTCGGCGCGGTCTCCCGCACCTTCCCGATCCCCGGCCTCGCCGAGCAGGGCATCGGCATGAAGGGCGTCGAGGAGGCCATCGGCCTGCGCAACCACGTCCTCGAGCAGCTCGACAAGGCCGACTCCACCACCGACGAGGAGATCCGCCGCAAGGCGCTCACCTTCGTCTTCGTGGGCGGCGGATTCGCCGGTGCGGAGACCATCGGCGAGGTCGAGGACATGGCCCGCGACGCCTCGAAGTACTACAAGAACGTGTCCCGCGAGGACATGCGCTTCATCCTGGTCGACGCCGCCGACAAGATCCTCCCCGAGGTCGGCCCCAAGCTCGGCAAGTACGGCAAGGAGCACCTCGAGGGCCGCGGCGTCGAGGTCTACCTGTCCACCTCCATGGACTCCTGCGTCGACGGCCACGTGGTGCTGAAGAACGGCCTCGAGGTCGACTCCAACACCATCGTCTGGACCGCCGGCGTCAAGCCCAACCCGGCCCTGGCCCGCTACGGCCTGCCCCTCGGCCCCCGCGGTCACGTCGACTGCGAGCCGACCCTCCAGGTCAAGGGCACCGACTACATCTGGGCCGCCGGCGACAACGCCCAGGTCCCGGACCTCGTCGGCCGCAAGGCGGGCAACGAGAACGCCTGGTGCCCGCCGAACGCCCAGCACGCGCTGCGCCAGGCCCGGGTCCTCGGCGACAACGTGGTGTCCGGCATGCGGGGCTTCCCGCAGAAGGACTACGCCCACGCCAACAAGGGCGCGGTGGCCGGTCTCGGCCTGCACAAGGGCGTCGCGATGATCGTCATGGGCAAGATGAAGATCAAGCTCAAGGGCCGTCTCGCCTGGTACATGCACCGTGGCTACCACGGCCTGGCCATGCCGACCTGGAACCGCAAGATCCGCGTCTTCGCCGACTGGACCCTCGGCATGTTCCTCAAGCGCGAGGTCGTCTCGCTCGGCGCCATCGAGACGCCGCGCGAGGAGTTCTACGAGGCCGCCAAGCCGGCCCCGGTCGCCGCCGCGCCGAAGGAGAAGACCGAGGAGAAGGCCAAGGCCTCCTGACCTCCGGTCGGTCATCCGCCTGACGAAGGGCCTCCCGCCATCCGTGGTGCGGGGGGCCCTTCGGCGTGCCGAGACCCCTTCGAGGCCCTCCGGCGTGCCGAGACCCCTTCGAGGCCCTCCGCACGTCGGGGCGCCGCGTCCGGGCGGGCGAAGCGGCGGTTTTGCCCAGACATGACGCGTGCCGGGGACTGCGCCGAAGCCCCGCAGGTGCTTACGTGGTGTCGGACATTCCGGGATTCCTCGTCACGGAGGTGTACACCATGGCAGACGCCGCGCCGCGGCTGCAGGGCCTCTTCACACAGTTGCTGGGAGCGCCGCTCCCGGTGCGCATCCGCGCATGGGACGGCTCGCAGGCCGGGCCGCCGGGCGCGCCGACCCTGGTCGTACGCAACCGCCGCGCGCTGCGCCGTCTGCTGTGGAAGCCGGGCGAACTGGGCCTGGCCCGCGCCTGGGTGGCGGGGGACCTCGACATCGAGGGCGACCTCTATACGACCCTCGATCTGCTGGCCGGTCTCATCTGGGAGCGCGGTGAGGACGCCCGTACCCTCGCCCAGGCCCTGCGCGACCCCGAGGTCCGTGCCGCCGTCCGCGGACTGGTCAAGCTCGCCGGACTGCCGTTGCCGCCCGCCCCGCCCCGCGAGGAGGCCCGCAGACCCCGCCGCCATCTGCACACCAAGCACACCGACCGACGCGCCATCAGCCACCACTACGACGTCGGCAACGACTTCTACGAGATCGTCCTCGGCCCGTCCATGGTGTACTCCTGCGCCTACTGGCCCACCCCGGACAGCACCCTCGAACAGGCCCAGCACGACAAGCTCGAACTGGTCTGCCGCAAGCTCGGTCTGAGACCCGGCGGGCGGCTGCTGGACGTCGGCTGCGGCTGGGGCTCCATGGCCGTCCACGCCGCCCGCGAGCACGGCGTGCGCGTCGTCGGTGTCACGCTCTCCCAGGAGCAGGCCGCCTACGCCCGCAAGCGCGTCGCCGACGAGGGCCTCACCGACATGGTCGAGATCCGCGTCCAGGACTACCGGGACGTCCGCGACGGCCCCTACGACGCCATCTCCTCCATCGGCATGGCCGAACACGTCGGCGCCGAGCGGTACCTGGAGTACGCCGCCGACCTGTACGACCTGCTCAAGCCCGGCGGGCGGCTCCTGAACCACCAGATCGCCCGACGCCCGCAGCGCGACGAGACGACGTACAACGTCGACGCGTTCATCGACTCCTACGTCTTCCCCGACGGCGAACTCCAGCCGATCGGCGCCACCGTGACCCAGCTGGAGCACGCCGGGTTCGAGGTGCGCGACGTGGAGGCGCTCCGCGAGCACTACGCCCTGACCCTGCGTCAGTGGGTCACCCGCCTGGAGGCCGACTGGCAGCGGGCCGTCCAGCAGGCCGGCGCCGGCCGGGCCCGCGTCTGGCGCCTGTACATGGCTGCCTGCGCCCTGGCCTTCGAACGCAACCGCATCGGCGTCAACCAGGTCCTGGCCGTCCGCGCCCCGGACCAGGGCGACTCCGGGATGCCGTTGCGGGCCCGCACCTGGGGCGCGCCCGACCAGGACTGACCCGGGCACGACCGCAAGGGCCGGGTTCCCCGTCACGGGGAGCCCGGCCCTTCGGCGTACCGCGCAGCGGCGACGTCACTCCGCCTTGATCGCGTTCAGCATGTTCAGCCGCGCGGCGTTGCGGGCCGGCCACATCGCGGCCAGGACACCGACCAGACCGGCCAGCACCAGGAAGATCCCGATCCGGTCCCAGGGCAGGACCAGCGTGTACCCCGGGATCTGGTCCGCGAAGGTCTCGCCGATCGCCCAGCCGAGGAACGCCCCGAGACCGATGCCGACCACGGCGCCGAACACCGAGATGACGACGGCCTCCAGGCGGACCATCCGCTTCACCCGGCGCCGGTCCAGGCCGATGGCACGCAGCATGCCGATCTCCTGCTGCCGTTCGAAGACCGACATCGCCAGGGTGTTGACCACACCCAGCACCGCGATGATCAGCGCCATCGCCAGCAGGCCGTACATGACGTTGAGCAGGGTGTTGATGGCACCGCCGAACTCGTTGCGGATGTCCTGCCGGTCCATGACCTTGATCGCGGGGTTGTCGCCCAGCGCGTCGACGATGACCTTCTCGTTCGCCGCGGTCTGGCCGCCGTCGACCTTCACGAAGATCTGCTGGATGGACGGCTTCGTCTCGTGCCGGTCGACGATCTTGCGATCGACGAGGACGGGGGAGAGGAACTCGCTGTCCTTGTAGACGGCGCCGACCGTCAGCTCGGCCTTCTTGTCGTCGCCGAAGGTGACGGGGACGGTGTCGCCGGTCTTCCAGCCCCTGCTCTTCGCCGTCTTCTCGGCGACGGCGATCCGGCCCTCGGCGAGCGAGTCCGCGCTGCCGCTGACGACGTCGACGGCCAGGACCTTCTCGATGTCGCCGGGGGTGACCGCCGAGGCGGAGACGAAGTCGTCGCCGTCGACCTTGAAGTAGGAGCTCTGCTGCGGCGAGAGAGCGGACACGCCCTTCGCCTTCTCCAGCGCGGTCAGGGCCGACCGGTCGAGGTCACCGCCGTTGGCCATCGAGACCATGTAGTCGGCCTTGATGTTGTCGGTGGTCATCTTGTCGATGGCCGTGCCGACCGTGATGCCGAGCACCGAAAGGCCGGTCACCAGCGTCAGTCCGATGGCCAGTGCCGAGGCGGTGGCGCCGGTGCGGCGCGGGTTGCGGACCGCGTTCTGGCCGGCCAGCTTGCCGGCCACCCCGAACGGGCCGGCGAGCAGCGGACGGACGAGCGCGATCACGGGCCGGGACAGCAGCGGAATCAGGATGATCACGCCGATCAGCGCGAGGAAGGCGCCCGCCCCGATGTACATGCGGCCGTCGTCGCCGCCGGTCGAGGCACCCGCCACGATCCCCGTCGCACCGAGGGCGGTGACGACCGCACCGATGGAGTTGCGCAGCACCAGCGACTTGGTGGTGGCCACCGCGTGGACACTGTTCATGGCTGCCACCGGCGGGATCTTCGCGGCCCGGCGGCCGGGCAGCCAGGCGGCGAACGTCGTGATCAGGACGCCCACCGCGAGAGCCGCGATCACCGGCGTGGCGGACAGGATCAGCGGACCGTCCGGCATCTTCATGTCGAACGCGGCCATGCCGGAGCGGAGTCCGACGGCCAGGCCGATGCCGAGGACGAAACCGACGGCCGAGGCGACCAGACCGACCAGCGCGGCCTCGGCGAGCACCGAGCGGGTGATCTGCCTGCGGGACGCGCCGACGGCGCGCATCAGGGCGATCTCCTTGGTGCGCTGGGCGACCAGCATCGTGAACGTGTTGGAGATCAGGAAGATCCCGACGAAGAGCGCGATGCCCGCGAAGCCGAGCAGGACCTGCTTGAGGTTGCCCATGCCCTGCTCGATCTGCTCGGCCTGCTCGTCGGCGAGCGCCTGGCCGGTCTTCGCCTCGGCGGTGTCCGGCAGCAGCGGCTTGACCGCGTCCAGGATCTTCGTGTCGTTCGCCCCGGGGGCGGCGGTGACGGTGACGCTCTCGAAGTAGCCGGGCTTCAGGTACTGCTTCTGGGCGACGGCGGTGTCGAAGAGGACGAGGCTGCCGCCGGCGTTGACGGCGCCGTCCTCGGTGGTGAACACCCCGCTGAGGGTGTACTCCTTCACCGGGCCGTTGGTCGCGACGCGCACCCGGTCGCCGACCTTGTACTCGCCCTTGGCGGCGGACTCCTCGTCCAGGGCGATCTGGTCGTCCTTCACCGGGCCGGAGCCCTCGGTGAACGTGTAGGCCGCGTCCTTGCCGTCCTTGCCGGGGGCGAAGTTGGAGCCCTTGTTGGACCAGCCGACGCCGATCAGCTTCCCGTCGGGGTCGGCGACCCCGGCGAAGCCCTCGACACGGCCGTACACCCCTGCGACGCCGTCAACCGCGGAGATCCTGTCGAGGACCTTGCCGGACAGGCCCGGCTCCTCCTCGCGGTTGTCCGGGTCGGCGTACGAGGAGACGGCGACGGCGACGTCGTCGTAGCTCTTGGCCGACTGGTTGCGGAAGGCGTTGGAGAGGGTGTCGGCGAAGACCAGGGTGCCGGAGACGAATGCGACGCCGAGCATCACGGCGAGCACGGTCATCAGGAGCCGGGCCTTGTGTGCGAGCACATTGCGCAAGGCGGTACGGAACATGGGTTCTTCTTCTCAGTCCTGTCGGTCCTGACGGGGGATCAGCTGGTGCGGCCCTTGGCGTCGAACGCCTTCATGCGGTCGAGCACGGAGTCGGCCGTCGGCCCGTGCATCTCGTCGACGATCCGGCCGTCCGCGAGGAAGATCACCCGGTCCGCGTAGGCGGCGGCCACCGGGTCGTGCGTCACCATCACCACCGTCTGACCCAGCTCCCGCACGGAGTTGCGCAGGAAGCCCAGCACCTCGGCGCCCGAGCGCGAGTCGAGGTTTCCGGTGGGCTCGTCCCCGAAGATGATCTCGGGCCGGGAGGCCAGCGCCCGGGCCACGGCGACGCGCTGCTGCTGGCCGCCGGAGAGCTGGGACGGACGGTGGCCGAGCCGGTCCGCCAGGCCGATCATCCGGATGACGGAGTCCAGCCACTGCTTGTCCGGCTTGCGCCCCGCGATGTCCATCGGAAGGGTGATGTTCTCCAGGGCCGTGAGGGTCGGCAGCAGGTTGAACGCCTGGAAGATGAAGCCGATCTTGTCCCGGCGCAGCTTGGTCAGCTGCTTGTCCTTCAGTGAGCCGAGCTCGGTGTCGCCGATGCGCACCGACCCGGAGGAGAAGGAGTCGAGGCCGGCCACGCAGTGCATCAGGGTGGACTTGCCGGAGCCGGACGGACCCATGATCGCGGTGAACTCCGCCTGCCGGAAGTCGACGGAGACGCGGTCCAGGGCGACCACCTGGGTCTCACCCTGCCCGTAGATCTTCGACAGATCCGTGGCGCGCGCGGCCGCTGCGGTGGCCCGGTCGGTGAGGGAAGCGGTGGTCACGGGATGGCACTCCTGTCGGACGGCTGTGCATGGGGAAGGACGTGTTCCATCGTCCGGGTCCCACGCCGCCGTGTAGTCCCCCGCTGTTCCGGTTCCGGGGACCGACTGCGGTCTGACCGCGCGGGGCAGTGTCATACCTGGGGATGACGAACGCCCCTGAGGGGCCCCGGTGTCGGGAACAGATGCTTCCGGGTGTCGAGAACAGGTGGAGTGCCCTCGTTCAGGCGGTGAAATTCCGTCATTCCGCATACACGGCCGACCACCGCACGCAAGGCTATTGGCAAGTGCGGATGGCCTGTTCCGTGTGCTGATGCACCCTCAGACATCAATAAAATAAGACAACATCGGTCCACGCTTCCGCTGTTCGGGGGACCCGTCCGGATAGTCTCGGAACCTCGATGCGGAGCCCACGGCCTGCCCGGATGGTGGAATGCAGACACGGCGAGCTTAAACCTCGCTGCCCCTTCGCGGGCGTGCCGGTTCGAGTCCGGCTCCGGGCACCTTCCGATCCCTGTGTGGTCCATTGAAGAGTTCACGGCGTGCCCGTTGACAGCGACCGCATGCCGTCGGAGACTCACACCCACATGGTGAAAGAAATTTCACCTGACGAACGTGGATGAGAAGGGGTCGTTCGATGCGCACCACCGTCGGCATCATCGGAGCGGGCCCCGCCGGCCTCCTCCTCGCCCGGCTGCTCCACAACGCCGGCATCGACTCGGTCGTCCTGGAGAGCCGCGACCGCTCCTACGTCGAACGGCGGCAGCGCGCCGGGATCCTGGAACAGGGCACGGCGGACGTGCTGCGCTCGGCCGGCGCCGGGGAGCGCATGGACCGCGAGGGGTTGCGCCACGACGGCATCGAGCTGCGCTTCGACCGCACGCGCCACCGCGTCGACTTCCCCGCCCTCACCGGCGGCCGGTCCGTGATGGTCTACGCCCAGACCGAGGTGTGCAAGGACCTCATCGCCCTCCAGCTCCGGGAGGGCGGGCCCCTGCTCTTCGAGGCGGAGGCGCTGGCCGTGGAGGACGCCGGCACCGACGCCCCGCGGATCCGCTTCCGGCACGAGGGCCGCGAGGACGTCCTGGAGTGCTCCTACGTCGTCGGCTGCGACGGTTTCTGGGGCGTGGCCCGCAAGGCGATCCCCGCCGGGCTCACCCGGGTCTTCGAACGGACGTACCCCTTCGGCTGGCTCGGCATCCTCGCCGACGTGCCGCCCTCGCACGACGAGCTCGTCTACGCCCGCCACGACCGCGGATTCGCCCTGCTCTCCATGCGGTCGCCGGCCGTCTCCCGCCTCTACCTCCAGGTGCCCGACGGCACCGACGCCGAGGCGTGGAGCGACGAGGAGATCTGGGACGAACTGGAGCGCCGGTTCGAGACCGCCGACGACTGGCGTTTGGAGCGCGGCCCGATCACCCAGAAATCGGTCACGCCGATGCGCTCCCACGTCCACGAGCCCATGCGCCACGGCCGCCTCTTCCTCGCCGGCGACGCGGCGCACATCGTCCCCCCGACCGGGGCCAAGGGCCTGAACCTCGCCGTCGGCGACGTCGTGACCTTCGCCCGGGCCCTGATCCACCGGCAGGAGACCGGATCGGCGGAGCTGCTCGACGCCTACTCCGCGACCTGCCTGCGCCGGGTCTGGCAGGCGGAGCGGTTCTCCTACGACATGACGACGCTGCTGCACCGCGCACCCGGCGCGACGCCCTTCGAGGACCGGCTCCAGCTCGCCCGGCTGGAGCGGATCGCCTCCTCCCGCGCCGCCGAGACGGACCTGGCGGAGGCGTACACGGGTTTCCCCTTCGGCTGAGTCCGCGGACGACCCCCTCCGGTGAGGGGAATCACCACGCCACGTAGCGTGTTGCCCAGCACGAAGAGGGAAAGATCCTCCCCAAGCAGTAGGGTCATTCCTTTGCCTACCTATTACTCTTGAGCCAAGGCCACGCCTGGTGGCCATGGAGGAGTGAAATGAGGAGCAGAAACCCGGTCTTCTCGCGACGGGGGTTCAGCCGCGACAACGGCTACGCGGGCTTCAACACCGCGCCGCAGGCCGGGGGTCCCGCTGTCGCCACCCAGGGCAACCCGTACGCCCAGCCGACTGGCAACCCGTACGCGCAGAACCCGTACGCGCAGAACCCTTACGCCCAGCAGCAGGACCTGCAGTACGGCGCGCCGCCGCAGGCCCCGGCCACCACCGGCCGGATGACCATCGACGACGTCGTCCTGCGCACCGCGAGCACGCTCGGTGTGCTCATCCTCACCGCGGCGCTCTCCTGGGCCCTGCTTCCGATCGACGACGCCAACATCAGCCGTAGCTACGGCATCGGTATCGGCGCCGCGCTGATCGGCATGGTCCTGGCGTTCGTGCAGTCCTTCAAGCGCAAGGCCTCGCCCGCGCTGATCCTGACGTACGCCGCTTTCGAGGGTGTCTTCCTCGGCGTCGTGTCCAACATCGTCGACAACCGCATCGCCGACGGTGCGGCCATGCAGGCCGTGATCGGCACCATGGCGGTCTTCGCCGGTGTGCTGATCGCCTACAAGGCCGGCTGGATCCGCGTCAACCGCCGTTTCTACGGCTTCGTGATGGCGGCCGCGCTCGGCTTCATCCTGCTGATGACCGTGAACCTGCTGTTCGCGGTGTTCGGCGGCGGTGACGGCCTCGGCTTCCGCAGTGGTGCCCTCGGCGTCGTCTTCGGCGTCATCGGCATCATCCTCGGTGCCTGCTTCCTCGCCCTGGACTTCAAGCAGGTCGAGGACGGCATCGCCTACGGCGCCCCGCGCGAGGAGGCCTGGCTCGCGGCCTTCGGCCTCACGCTGACGCTGGTGTGGATCTACATGGAGTTCCTGAGGATCCTCTCGATCCTCAACAGCAGCGACTAGTCCTCGACGGTCGTAGCGCGAAGGGCCCCGGCTTCGGCCGGGGCCCTTCGTCGTCGGGGGAGGGTGCGCGCGCCTCAGAGGAGTTTGCGCGCGGCCCTCCTCAGGTCGTACTCGTGGACGATCGCCTTGGCGTGGCCGTACGCGAGGTTGTGTTCGTGCCGGAGCCAGCTGACCTTTTCCTCGAAGCGGAAGAGCGCCGGGCCTTCGTCGACGGTGCGCAACCAGTCGGAGATCTGACGACCGGTGCAGTGAGGGATGCGGGCGAGCATGTTGCGATGGGTCTCTTCGGAGAAGACTTGGGACATCGGCGCCTCCGGACGCTGGGATGTAAGCCGGTCCTTCAGGTCACCGTGCCTGAGTGTTCGCCCGTTGGCAACAGTCCCGCTGCGGCGCGTACGCTCGCGGCGTGGTTGATACGACGCCTCTGACCCGTGCGGTGGAACACTTCGCCGATCGATTGAGGGCTGCGCCCCAGAGCCGGCTGCAGCGGGGCGCTGCCGCTGAGGCTCTGGAGCTGGCCCGGGAGTTGGCCCGGAGGGCGCAGGTCCTCGAGGGGGTGGAGCCTCGGGAGATGCCGGATGCGGGGATGTTTGCGGCAGCAGATCAGGTCACCGTGGCCGGGAATGATCTGGCGGTGGTCATTCCGGCGGACGCCGATGTCGATGAGGCGGTGCGGTTGGTGGAGGAGGCGCAGAAGCGGGCGGGGGTGTGACCCGTTTCGTCGGCGGGCGCGGGTGGTCTCGGGCCGATCGCGCAGTTCCCGGCGCCCCTGACGGGGCGCTCCACCACGGGCCGCTTCCTACAGGGACGCGATGACGCGGTCCGCCAGGATGTAGACGTTCTCCTCGCCGCACTCGAACGTCAGGGTGTAGGCGCCCGAGATGCCGGAGCCGCCCAGGAGGACCGGGGTGGCGCCCGCGCGGAGGGCCGCGGCGAGGTGCTCCGCCGTCTCCCGGTGGCCCGGGGTCATGCACAGGGTCGTGCCGTCGGCGAAGACGTACACGTCCAGCGTGCCCAGCGGGCCGGGGCGCACGTCCGTCAGCTCGACGCGGGAGGAGGCCAGCTCCTCCAGGGTGGCGACGGTGCGCTCGTGGTCGTTCACGACCGGCGACTGGGCCGGCACGAAGTCCGGGTGGGAGGGGTGGCGACGGCGGGCCGCGGCCAGCTCCGGGGATTCGCCGGCCGGCTCCTCGATGTCCGCGCCGGGCTCGGACACCGGCTCCAGACCCGCGAAATCGGCCTGGCGAGGCAGGAACAGATCGACCTCGGGCAGGCCCAGCAGGGAGGGCGCGTCGGAGGCGTCACGGGCCTCCTGGGCGGCCCAGAACGCCCGCGCCTCGGCGAGCTCCCGCTCCCGCTCCTCGGCGAGTGCCGCCGCCACGGCGGCGCGTATCTCATCGGTGTCGGCAGCGGTACGAGCGGCGGGCAGCAGCGCACGGGTGGTGGCGGCGCGGCTCTCGGCCAGCGCCGTGTGCAGGGCAGCGACCTGTCGGCGCAGCTGCAGGACGGTGCGCAGGACGGCGACGCCCACGGCGCCCGTGGCGGCCGTGGTGACCAGCAACGCGATCGGCATGGCGCTCACTGACGTACTCCCGGTTCAAAGTCGACCCCCGACTTCCTACATCAGCTTGAAGGGCGGACTAACCAGCTGTCAGTGCGTAACATCACGAAACGGACAGGGCTTCGGTGTCGGGGGAGGGGGTGGGGCTGCTGTGACCTGGGCTTCTCCCCGGGCGGAGGGAGATAGGTCACATCCTGGGGGAGATTGGATCACAAAACAGCCCGGAACCCTGGAGTTTCCAGGGTTCCGGGCCGGGGGCTCACAGCGGGTGCTATGGCGGCTACGCCCTGCCGATCAGCTGAGACGCTCGATCACCATGGCCATGCCCTGGCCGCCGCCGACGCACATCGTCTCCAGACCGAACTGCTTGTCGTGGAACTGGAGGGAGTTGATCAGCGTCGTCGTGATGCGGGCGCCGGTCATGCCGAAGGGGTGGCCGACGGCGATCGCGCCGCCGTTGACGTTCAGCTTCTCCAGCGGGATGCCCAGGTCGCGGTAGGAGGGGATCACCTGGGCGGCGAACGCCTCGTTGATCTCGACCAGGTCGATGTCGTCGATGCTCAGCCCGGCGCGGCGCAGCGCCTGCTCGCTGGCCTCCACGGGGCCGAGGCCCATGATCTCGGGCGAGAGGCCGGAGACGCCGGTCGAGACGATGCGGGCCAGCGGGGTGAGGCCGAGCTCACGGGCCTTGGTGTCGGACATGATCACGAGGGCGGCGGCGCCGTCGTTCAGCGGACAGCAGTTGGCGGCGGTGACCATGCCGTCGGGGCGGAAGACCGGCTTGAGGCCCTGCACGCCCTCCAGGGTGACGCCGGCGCGGGGGCCGTCGTCCTTGGAGACGACCGTGCCGTCGGGGAGGGTGACCGGGGTGATCTCGCGCTCCCAGAAGCCGTTCTTGATGGCTTCCTCGGCGAGGTTCTGCGAGCGGACGCCGAACTCGTCCATGTCCTGGCGGGTGACGCCCTTGGAGCGGGCCAGGTTCTCGGCGGTCTGGCCCATCGCGATGTACGGGTCGGGCAGCAGGCCGTCCTCGCGCGGGTCGTGCCAGGTCGAGCCCTCGGACTCGGCGACCGCGGCGGTACGGGCCTCGGCGTCTGCGAACAGCGGGTTGTGCGTGTCCGGGAGGCTGTCGGAGTTGCCCTTGGCGTAACGGGAGACCGTCTCGACGCCGGCCGAGATGAAGACGTCGCCCTCACCGGCCTTGATGGCGTGCAGGGCCATCCGGGAGGTCTGCAGGGAGGAGGAGCAGTACCGGGTGATGGTGCAGCCCGGCAGGTGGTCCATGCCCATCTGCACGGCGACGACGCGGCCGAGGTTGTGGCCCTGCTCGCCGCCGGGCAGGCCGCAGCCGAGCATCAGGTCGTCGATGTCCCTCGGGTCCAGCTCGGGGACCTTGGCCAGTGCGGCCTGGATGATCGTGGCGGTCAGGTCGTCCGGTCGCAGGTCCTTCAGGGAGCCCTTGAAGGCGCGGCCGATGGGGGAGCGGGCGGCTGAGACGATCACGGCTTCGGGCATCACGGCTCCATTGGCGTACCGGGTGGTCTGGCAGGGCTGACTGGGAAGTTACCCGTACGTATGGCCTGGGTCACGGGTGTCACGGTGTGACCCTGACCGCAGTTTCCAAGCGCTTGCTTTTCGGTGCTCCCCAGCGCGTAGGTTCGGTGCTCCTCGGCTCGAAGCGGTTCGGTGCTCCTCAGCTCGAAGGAGTCGCGGGGGCCGGCTCCTGCTCGGGTACCCGCCGGCGCCGCCGGCGCTTCAGCAGGGCCCATGGGCCGCGCGGCCCGCTCGGCATCGCCGCCGCGACCTCCGTGCCCGCCTCCGAGGCGGCCTCCGCCGCCGCCCGTGCCACCGGCAGGAAGCCCTCGCGGCGGGAGGCGTCCGGGCGCTCCTCCTCGGCGGGCCACAGTCCCAGGGACGCGCAGACGGTCGGCAGGACCGCCATCGCCGCCGTCGCGTAGCCCTCGGCCGAGGGGTGGTAGCTGTCCGGGCCGAACAGCTCGCGCGGGTTCTCCGCGAACTCGGGGCCCAGCAGGTCGCCCAGCGACACGGTGCGGCCGCCCTGTTCGACGACTCCGATCGTCTGGGCGGCCGCCAGCTGGCGCGAGGCCCGCCGGGCCAGCCAGCGCAGGGGCTGCCGGACCGGCTCGATCGTGCCGAGGTCCGGGCAGGTGCCGACCACGACCTCCGCACCGGCCGTGCGCAGCCGCCGCACCGCCGAGGCAAGACAGCGCACCGAGCGGGTCGCCGGCATGCGGTGGGTGACGTCGTTCGCCCCGACCATGATCACGCAGATGTCCGGCACCGGAGCGGGATCGGCCAGCACCAGGGACACCTGGCGGTCCAGGTCGTCCGAGCATGCCCCCGGGGTCGCCACCGTGCGCAGCTCCACCGGGCGCTCCGCCAGCGCGGCCAGCCCCGACGCCAGCAGCGCCCCCGGTGTCTGCCCGCCCCGGTGCACGCCCTGGCCGGCGGCCGTGGAGTCACCCAGCATCGTCAGCCTCAGCGGTGCCCCGGCCGGACCGGCGTACGTACGGCCGTACAACCCGTCCGCGTGCGGCACATGAGGAGACGTGCCGTTGCCCACCCGGCGCCGCGCCAGCTGCACCTCGGCCAGCACCAGCCCCAGTGCGGCCGCCCCGGCCAGACCGACCCCGCCGCCGCCGTACGCCGCGCCGGCCGCGATCCGCCGGGCCACCCTCGCCCTCGACATGCTCGTCATGCGTCGCTGCCACCTCCTCGAACCCGTACACCCAGTGCTTGCCCCGTACAGGCCGTCGCCCAATCGCAACGGGGAGTGAACGACCGTCACGGACCACGGTGAGGTCATAGGCTGGCGGCACCATCAGGATCACTTCTTTGCGGCATCCGGAGACAACGGTGCAATTCCACGACTCGATGATCAGCCTCGTCGGCAACACCCCGCTGGTGAAGCTCAACAGCGTGACCAAGGGCATCAGGGCGACCGTCCTGGCCAAGGTGGAGTACTTCAACCCCGGCGGTTCGGTGAAGGACCGCATCGCCCTGCGCATGATCGAGGCGGCGGAGGAGAGCGGCGCGCTCAAGCCCGGCGGCACGATCGTCGAGCCGACCAGCGGCAACACCGGCGTCGGGCTCGCCATCGTCGCCCAGCAGAAGGGGTACAAGTGCATCTTCGTGTGCCCCGACAAGGTGAGCACCGACAAGATCAACGTGCTGCGCGCCTACGGTGCCGAGGTCGTCGTCTGCCCGACCGCCGTCGACCCCGAGCACCCGGACTCGTACTACAACGTCTCCGACCGGCTGGTCCGTGAGACGCCCGGGGCCTGGAAGCCGGACCAGTACTCCAACCCCAACAACCCGCTCTCCCACTACCACTCGACCGGCCCGGAGCTGTGGGAGCAGACGGAGGGGAAGATCACCCACTTCGTGGCGGGCGTGGGCACCGGCGGCACCATCTCCGGAACCGGGCGCTATCTGAAGGAGATCAGCGACGGCAAGGTCAAGGTCGTCGGCGCGGACCCCGAGGGCTCCGTCTACTCCGGCGGCTCCGGCCGGCCCTACCTCGTCGAGGGCGTCGGTGAGGACTTCTGGCCGACCGCCTACGACCGGACCGTCGCGGACGAGATCGTCGCCGTCTCCGACAAGGACTCCTTCCAGATGACCCGCCGCCTGGCCAAGGAGGAGGGCCTCCTGGTGGGCGGCTCCTGCGGCATGGCGGTCGTCGCCGCGCTGGAGGTCGCCGAGCGGCTCGGCCCGGACGACGTCGTGGTGGTGCTGCTGCCGGACAGCGGCCGCGGCTACCTCAGCAAGATCTTCAACGACGAGTGGATGGCCGACTACGGCTTCCTCGAGGACACGGGCCCGAGCGCCCGGGTCGGCGACGTCCTGAACGACAAGGAGGGCGACCGCATGCCCTCCCTCGTCCACATGCACCCGGAGGAGACGGTCGGTCAGGCCATCGAGGTGCTGCGCGAGTACGGCGTCTCGCAGATGCCGGTCGTCAAGCCGGGCGCCGGCCACCCCGACGTGATGGCGGCCGAGGTCGTCGGCTCGGTCGTGGAACGCGAGCTGCTGGACGCGCTGTTCAGCAAGAGCGCCTCGCTGGAGGACCCGCTGGAGAAGCACATGTCCGGCCCGCTGCCCCAGGTCGGCTCCGGCGAGCCGGTCGCGGACCTGATGGCCGTGCTGGGCAAGGCGGACGCGGCGATCGTCCTCGTCGAGGGCAAGCCGACCGGTGTGGTCAGCCGGCAGGACCTGCTGTCCTTCCTCGCCCGTACGGGGAAGTGACGGCCAATGTCCGGTGAACTGCCCGTGAACCGGGTGAACTTGCGTAGTCCGTGATCTTCGCGGACTTCGCGGAACCGGTACGTGGGTGTCACGTTCGCGCAGCACCCGCTTAACACGCGTCCTGCACATTGGTGGATGTCGGCAGGGCGGGAGCGGCTCCCCGCCCAGGCCGGCGCCGAACGGCGTCACAGGACCTCCGGAGCGGCTCCCGGACCTCCACGGACGCCATGGACGCGCACGCCCGGCCTGACCGGGCCCGCGTCCTTCGCGGGGACCGCCGTCGTCCCGCCCCCCGTTCACGGGGGTGCGGCGGTCCCCGCGCACCTCATCCGCGTTTCACCCGCGCATCTCACCCGAGTTTCACCCCCGCATCTCACCCGCGCGGTGTCAGCCCGTGTGGCTCGTCGCCCAGCTCCCCAGCAGCGCCAGGCGTTCCGCCGTCTCCGAGCCCGGTCCGGGCGAGTACGCGACGATCGTCTGGTCCGGGGCCGCCGGGATCCTGAGGGTCTCGTAGGGGAGGGTCAGCAGGCCCGCGACCGGGTGCCGCAGGAGCTTCACGCCGTGGTCGCAGGGCTTGACCAGGTGGTCGGCCCACAGGTGGCGGAACCGCTCGCTGGCCCGCGTGAGTTCGGCGACGAGCTCCCCCGTGGCCGGGTCGCCGGGGTGATGGCCCGCCTGCAGACGCAGGTGCGCGACCGTCTGGGCGGTGACGTCGGCCCAGTCAGGGTAGAGCTCGCGCGCGGCGGGGTCGAGGAAGAGACGCCGCGGCAGGCTGAGCTCCTCGCCCGGGCCGCTGAAGCCGAGCACGGCGTCGGCGAGGGCGTTCCAGGCGAGCACCTCCATGCGGTGGTCCAGGACGTAGGCCGGGTTGCGGTCCATGCCGTCCAGGAGCAGCTGAACACCCGGGCGCACCCGGGCCGCGGCCGGTGTGCCCGGACCACCGTGCCCGTCCTGCCGGCGGGGCCGGGCGACCGCCCGCAGGTACGCGTGCTCGGACGCGTCCAGCCGCAGCACCCGCGCGATCGCGTCCAGCACCGCGTCCGACACGCCCCCGGACCGGGTCCGCGAGGGGTCCCCGGGCCCCCTGCCCTGCTCGAGGCGGACGTAGTAGTCGACGCTCACCCCGGCCAGCTGCGCCACCTCCTCGCGGCGCAGGCCCGGGACGCGGCGGCGGCCGTAGGACGGCAGCCCCACCTCCTCCGGCCGGATCCGGGCGCGGCGCGAGCGCAGGAAGTCCCCCAGTTCTCCGTCCATGGGACCGAGCCTAGGCCGTACGGGCCCGGCGAACCTGGTACTGCCAGACCCAGGAAGAGCGCAGCCCTGGGTAGGGCGGGCGCAGCCGCCGAGGGTGGGGTCCGAGGCCGGGGAGACGCCCCGGCCGGCACCGAGGAGGAACCCCATGTCGTACGACAGCCTGGCCGGCCGTACCGCCGTCGTCACCGGGGCCGCGAGCGGGATCGGCGAGGCCGTCGCCGTGCTGCTGGCCGCCCAGGGGGCCCGGGTGGCGTTGGTGGCCCGGCGTGCGGAACGGCTCACGGCGATCGCCGGGAAGATCCGGGCCGACGGCGGGCAGGCCCTGGCCGTCGCGGCCGACGTCACCGACGAGACGTCCGTGGCGGACGCCGCCGACCGTGTCCACGCGGAGTACGGGACCGTCGACCTGGTCGTGAACTGCGCCGGTGTCATGCTGCCGCACCCCGTCGACGCCCGGCGCACCGACGAGTGGCAGCGGATGCTCGACACCAACGTCGCCGGGGTGCTGCGGATGATCGGCGCCTTCACCGGCGACCTGGTGAGCGCCGCCGCTGACGGCCGTACGGCCGACATCGTGAACATCTCGTCCGTCGCCGCGCACCTCAGCTTCCCGAACTACGCGGTGTACGGCGCGTCCAAGGCGGCCGTCACCTATCTGTCGGAAGCCCTGCGCGGGGAGTTCGGGCCGCGGGACGTCCGGGTCACCAACATCGAGCCCGGTATCGTCGAGAGCGAGCTGCGCACCCACATCTCCGACGCGGAACTGTCCCGGCAGGTGGAGGACCTGGTCGACGCGGTGGGCGCACTGTCCGCCGAGGAGCTGGCCGACCTGGTGGCCTACGTGACGAGCCGGCCGCGGCGGGTGAACCTGCGGCAGATCGTCGCGCTGCCGACGCGGCAGGTCTGAAGCGGGCCGGGCGCTCAGTCCTCCCAGCCGCTGTCCCGGGAGGACTTGGGGCGGCGGCCGAAGAGGTCCGGGTTGGTACGGGCCGCCTGGGCGACGTTGACGCCGACGATGCCCGCCCAGGCGACCAGCATCCCGGGCAGCTGGGCCAGGGCCCCGCCGATCGCGGACAGCGGCACCGCGAGGACCAGGGAGACGATCCCGAAGCCGAACCGCTCGCCCCAGGAGTCCGTGGCCCTCGGCGACCGGGAGTCGCGGGCCGTCTGCATCTGCTGCTCGGCGAGCTGCCGTCGCACCCGGCGCTCCACCGCGCCGTCGATCCGCTGGTCGACCTTCTCCAGGAAGGAGTCGACCAGCGCCGACTCGTAGTCCTCGCCCAGCTCCCTGCGGGCGTGCAGGGTGGCGTCGAGTTCCCTCTTCAGATCGGTGTCCCGCGCGTCCATTCCCGTCATGCGGTCCACCGTAGGGAGCGCCGCCATCGGCCGCACTGGGGTAAGCCCCCCTGTTCGACGGGGGATACCGGCCGTACCGCCGCCGTCTTCCGGCCCGGCTTGCCGCTCTGCATATGCTCATGCAGAATCCTCAGCTACTGAATAGGCGAGGGGGAGCACGTCATGAGCGTGACCGACAGCCCTGCCGCGCGGCTGCAGGCGCTCTTCGAGGGCCACCGGCTGACGCCGACCCAGCGGCGCATCGCGCACAGCATGGTGCGGCGCGCCGCCGACGTGCCGTTCCTGTCGAGCGTGGAGCTCGCCGAGCTGGCCGGGGTCAGCCAGCCGTCCGTGACCCGCTTCGCCGTCGCCCTGGGCTTCGACGGGTACCCCGCCCTGCGCCGCCATCTGCGCGAGGTCGCCCCCGCCGAACCCGCCGAGGAGGCCGGGGCCCACAACGAGTACCAGCAGGCCGTCGAGGCCGAGATCGCGAACCTGCGGCACCTGGCCGAGGCGCTGGCCGACCCCGCGCCCGTGCAGCGCGCGGGACGCCTCCTCGCGGCCTCCCGCCCCCTCCTCGTCCTGGGCCTGCGGGCGGCCGCCGCCCAGGCACACGGCTTCGCCTACTTCGCCGCCAAGGTCCATCCCGACGTACGGCTGCTCGGCGAGGGCGGCACGATGCTCCAGGACCGCATCGACGCCGCCGTCCGGGCCGGCGCGAGCGCACTGCTCTGTTTCGCGCTGCCCCGGCACCCCCGCGAGGTCGTCGACACCCTCGCCTACGCCAAGGAGGCGGGGCTGACCGTCGTCACGGTCGCCGACTCCGCCTTCGCACCCGTCGCCAAGGTGTCCGACCTGCTGCTCCCCGCCGCCGTCGGCACCGGCCTCGCCTTCGACACGGCCTGCGCGCCGATGCTGCTCGGCCGGGTCCTGCTGGAGGCCATGTGCGACGACCTGCCGCAGGCCCAGGCGCGCCTGGAGGAGTTCGACACGAAGGCGGCGGCGCGGGGCCTGTTCGTCGACTGACGCCGTGCCCGGCGTCTTCTCAGACTCGTCTCACGTTGCGTCGCTACCGTACGTCCGACCAAGGCTTCGGAGACCGGACGGAGGCTGGACGTGACACGCGGAGGACAGGGGCTGGCCCGGGTGGCCGTCGTGGTGCGGGCGGGGGCGGCCCCGCTGTGGTGGCTGGGCGTTCTCGCGGCGGGCATCGGCCTGCTCGCACCGGGCCTGACCGGACGCCGCATCGGCGTCCTCGCCGGAGCGGCCCTCTTCGTCCTGGCGACGGCCGCCGTGGCCCACGGCCGCCGCAAGCGCTACGCGGCCCTGGCCGCCTCGGCGTCCCGGGCCGGAAAGCACGACGTGCTCCAGGACCGTGGCGTCACGGTACGCAACTGGCGCCGGGGTCACCGCTGGTGGCTCCTCCTCGCCTTCCTCGCGGCCCTGGGCAGCGCCTTCGCCGCCCCCGCGGCCGGGGGCATGCTGCTGGCCGGCTGCGGCGCGGGCCTGTGGCTGAAGTCGGCCTGGCTGGGCCGCCGGGAGCGGGACGACGAGGTGTTGCTGTGGGTCCGGGTGGACTGGCTGCGCGGGGGAGCGGCCCATCCGGCCGGCAAGCGGGTGAAGGCCTACCGCAGCACGGGCATCGCGGCGGGCGACGCGGCCCCGGGAGGAGCCCGGAGGAAGTCACCGGCGTTGGTGTGACGCCCCGTCTTCCGGGGGTGCGGGGCCGCGTCGATGTGCGGCTCCGCCGCGTCGGCGCGACCGGCACCTCAGGCCGACCTCCCTGCGCTGGTGTGATCGGCGGTGGTCGGCCCACCCAAGGGGCGCGGGGAACTGCGCGACCGGCCACCACGCACCCGAGGCCGGGATCCTACGGAACCTCCCACGGCGCTCGCGTCAAGGTATCGGCCTCCGACCCACCCGACTCGGCCACGACCTCCTCCACGGTCTGGGCCCGCCGCACCACCGCGAACCGCCCGCCCGGCAGGAACCCGTAAACCCCTGGCCGTACCAGTGAGTTGTACCCGTAGTGGTGCGCGAAGTAGTACGCCCCGGTGTCCAGCGCCGCCGCGTAGTCCCCCTGCTCCAGCAACGGCATGGACCGCGCCTCGGCCAGCAGGTCCCCCGCGAAACAGGCCGGCCCAGCGACGTCCTGCACCACCACCGGCCCCTCCTTCGGCCGGCCCTTCGCGTCGTACGCGGAGATCCGCAACGGCCAGCTCCCCGGCGCGTACACCGTCCGCGCGGCCACCTGCACCCCGGCATGCGTCACCGCCACCGCCCGCCCGCCGGAGGCCTTCGCGTACTCGACCCGTGCCACCACCGTCCCGTGCTTCGCCAGCAGTGACCGCCCGAACTCGGTGACCAGCCCGTACCGCCCGTCGAACAGCCCCGGTACCTCCTCGGCCAGCAGCCGCGCGTACTGCGCGTACGTCGGGGCCGTCTCCTCCGACGCGAAGTTCACCGGCAGGCCGCCGCCGATGTCGAGCGTGTCGACCTGCCGCCGCCCGGCCCGCCGGTTGATCTCCTCCGCCAGCGCGTACGTCTCCGCCACGCCCCGTGCCATCAGGGCCAGGGGGACGCCCTGGGACCCGGTGTGGGTGTGCAGCCGGGTCAGCCACGGCCGGTCCAGATACGCCTGGACGACCCACTCCCGGGCCCCTTCGTCCCGCAGCGCCACCCCGAACTTCGAGGTGGCCGTCGCCGTGGACAGCGCCTCGATGGAACCACCGCCCACCTGCGGATTCACCCGGATTCCAAGGGGAGAGCGGCTCGCCTGCGACCGCATCAGGGCGTCAATGCGGTCCAGCTCCTGCGGGTTGTCCGCGTTGACGGCGATCCCCAGGTCCAGCGCCTCGCGCAGCTCGGCCGGCGTCTTCGCGGGCGAGTCGAGCACCGTCATCCGCGACGGCACGCCCGCCGCCCGCGCCAGGGCCAGCTCACCAGGGCTCGCGACCTCCGCGCCGACGCCCTCCTCGCGCAGCAGCCGCAGCACCGGCACCAGCGGGGTCGCCTTCACCGCGAAGGCGTGCAACACGGGCGTGCCCGGCGCCCGCACCGCCTCGAAGGCCGCCCGCAGCTCCCGCGCCGACTCCCGGATGCCGACGACGTCCAGCAGCCCGACGACGGGGCTGCCGGCCCCGAGCAGCCCTTGTTCCACGGCGGCCCGCACCGCCTCGTCCCGCCGGGCCGCCCGCCCGGCCCGGGTGCCGTCCGGCTCTTCCGCCTCGATGCGTGCGCCCATGCGTCCAGCCAAACATCCCCGGCGCCGCCACGCCGACGGCCCGACGTATTGACTAGCTCTATTCATGAGGTCAGGATGTGAATAGAAGCGGCAACATTCCGCCGGGAGCACCCACCAGGAGGCAGACCATGTCAGGACCCCGCCCCGTCCGAGCGCCGCGCGGCACGGAACCGAGCGCCCTGGGATGGCAGCAGGAAGCCGCCCTGCGGATGCTGCAGAACAACCTCGACCCCGAGGTCGCCGAGCACCCCGACAAGCTCGTCGTCTACGGCGGCACCGGCAAGGCCGCGCGCGACTGGCGCTCCTTCGACGCCATGGTGCGCACGCTGAAGGGCCTGAAGCAGGACGAGACCATGCTGGTCCAGTCCGGCCGCCCCGTCGGCGTGATGCAGACCCACGAGTGGGCCCCGCGCGTCCTCATCGCCAACTCCAACCTGGTCGGCGACTGGGCCAACTGGGAGGAGTTCCGCCGCCTCGAACACCTCGGCCTGACCATGTACGGCCAGATGACCGCCGGTTCCTGGATCTACATCGGCACCCAGGGCATCCTCCAGGGCACCTACGAGACCTTCGCCGCCGTCGCCGCGAAGAAGTTCGGCGGGACGCTGGCCGGAACCATCACCCTCACCGCCGGCCTCGGCGGCATGGGCGGCGCCCAGCCCCTCGCCGTCACGATGAACGACGGTGTGGCGATCTGCATCGACTGCGACCCGCGTGCCATCGAGCGGCGCATCGAGCACCGCTACCTCGACGTGAAGGCCGACAGCCTCGACCACGCCCTGAAGCTGGCGACCGAGGCGCGCGACGCCCGCCGCCCCCTCTCCATCGGCGTCCTCGGCAACGCCGCCGAGCTGGTCCCGCAGCTCCTCGCCATGGGTGCGCCCATCGACATCGTGACCGACCAGACCTCGGCCCATGACCCGCTGGCCTACCTGCCGCTGGGCACCGCCTTCGAGGACATGGCCGACGCCGCCGCCAAGGACCCGGCCGGCTTCACCACCCGGGCCCGCGAGTCCATGGCCCGGCACGTGGAGGCCATGGTCGGCTTCCTGGACGCCGGCGCCGAGGTCTTCGACTACGGCAACTCCATCCGCGGCGAGGCCCAGCTCGCCGGGTACGACCGGGCCTTCGCCTTCCCCGGCTTCGTCCCCGCCTACATCCGTCCCCTGTTCTGCGAGGGCAAGGGCCCCTTCCGCTGGGCCGCCCTGTCCGGCGAGGCCTCCGACATCGCCAAGACCGACAAGGCGATCCTCGACCTCTTCCCCGAGAACGAGTCCCTCGCCCGCTGGATCAAGATGGCCGGCGAACGCGTCCACTTCCAGGGCCTGCCCGCCCGGATCTGCTGGCTCGGCTACGGCGAGCGGGACAAGGCCGGCGAGCGCTTCAACGACATGGTCGCGAGCGGGGAGCTCGCCGCGCCGGTCGTCATCGGCCGCGACCACCTCGACTGCGGTTCCGTCGCCTCCCCCTACCGCGAGACCGAGGCCATGCTCGACGGATCCGACGCGATCGCCGACTGGCCGCTGCTGAACGCCATGGTGAACGTCGCCTCCGGGGCGTCCTGGGTGTCGATCCACCACGGGGGCGGCGTCGGCATGGGCCGGTCGATCCACGCGGGGCAGGTGACGGTGGCCGACGGCACGGCACTCGCGGGCGAGAAGATCCGCCGGGTGCTCACCAACGACCCCGGCATGGGCGTCATCCGGCACGTCGACGCCGGATACGACATCGCGGAGTCGGTGGCGGGGGAGCGGGGCGTCCGCGTCCCGATGCGCGAAGGTGACCCGGCGTGACCCAGGACACCGGCGCCTCCTTCCACCAGATGTGGCGCGAGCTGCTCCCCATCGGTCGGCACCCCGGATCCGGCGGCTACCGGCGGTTCGCCTGGACCGGGACCGACGGCGACTGCCGGGCCTGGTTCGAGGACCAGGCCACTGCCCGCGGGCTGCGCTACGAGGTCGACCGGAACGGCAACCAGTGGGCCTGGCTCGGGGACCCCGCCGAGGGGAACGCCGTCGTCACCGGGTCGCACCTCGACTCCGTGCCGGACGGCGGCGCCTTCGACGGCCCCCTCGGAGTCGTGTCCGCCTTCGCCGCGCTGGATGAGCTGCGCGGCAGGGACGCACGCTTCGACCGGCCCCTCGCCATCGTGAACTTCGGCGACGAGGAGGGCGCCCGGTTCGGACTCGCCTGCGTCGGGTCCCGGCTCACCGCCGGGCAGCTCACCCGCGAGCAGGCGCACCGCCTCACCGACGGCGACGGCGTGACGCTGCCCCGGGCCATGGAGGCGGCCGGATACGACCCGGACGCCATCGGACCGGACCCCGAACGGCTCGCCCGCATCGGCGCTTTCGTCGAACTGCACGTCGAGCAGGGCCGGGCCCTGGACCTGTCCGGCGACCGGGTCGGCATCGCCAGCGCCATCTGGCCGCACGGCCGGTGGCGGTTCGACTTCCGCGGCGAGGCCAACCACGCCGGCACCACCCGGCTCGCCGACCGGCACGACCCCATGCTGTCCTACGCCGAGACCGTCCTCGCCGCCCGGCGCGAGGCCGAACTCGCCGGAGCCGTCGCCACCTTCGGCAAGATCGCCGTCGAGCCCAACGGAGTCAACGCCATCCCCTCCCTGGTGCGGGGCTGGCTCGACTCCCGCGCCGAGGACCAGGTGAGCCTCGACACCGTGGTCGGCGGCATCGAGAAGGCGGCCCGGAGCTACGCGGACGCGCACGGCATCGACCTCGACATCGTCCGTGAGTCCTTCACCCCCGTCGTCGAGTTCGACCACGCCCTGCGCGACGAACTCGCCCGCATCCTCGGCACGGACACCGACCTCACGGTGCCCGTCCTCGGCACCGGCGCGGGACACGACGCCGGGATCCTGTCCGGGAGCATCCCGACCGCCATGCTGTTCGTGCGCAACCCCACCGGCGTCTCCCATTCCCCGGCCGAGTCCGCGAGCGAGGACGACTGCGTGGCCGGGGTACTCGCGCTCGCCGACGTACTGGAAGGACTGGCGTGCAGGTGACGACAGCAGCCCCGCGGACATACTGGCTGGAGCACGCCTGGCTCGGCACCAATGTCGAGCCCGGCGTGGCCGTCGACGTCAGGGACGGCCGCATCGCCGCCGTCCGCTCCGGCACCCCCGCCCCGCCCCCCGGCGCCGAGGTCCTGCGCGGGCTCACCCTGCCCGGCCTGGCCAACGCCCACAGCCACGCCTTCCACCGCGCCCTGCGCGGCACCGTCCAGGTCGGCTCCGGCACCTTCTGGACCTGGCGCGAGGTCATGTACGCCACGGCCGCCCGGCTCACCCCGGACAGCTACCACGCCCTCGCCCGCGCGGTGTACGCCGAGATGGCCCTGGCCGGCATCACGGCCGTCGGCGAGTTCCACTACGTCCACCACGCCCCCGGCGGCACCCCCTACGCCGACCCCAACTCCATGGGCGAGGCCCTCATCGCGGCCGCCGCCGAAGCCGGGATCCGCATCACCCTTCTCGACACCGCCTACCTCTCCTCCGGCTTCGGGCAGCCGCCCACCACCCACCAGCTCCGCTTCTCCGACGGGGACGCCGAGGCCTGGGCCGCACGCTCTTCACTTCTCAAGGAACGGGATCACGCACGGATCGGCGCGGCGATCCACTCCGTACGGGCCGTGCCCGCCGACCAGTTGGAGACCGTCGCGCGGTGGGCCCAGGAGCGGCGGGCCCCGCTCCATGTGCACCTGTCCGAGCAGACCGCCGAGAACGAGGCGTGTCTGGAGATCCACGGCTGCACCCCGGCCCAGCTCCTCGCCCTGCACGGCGTCCTCGGGCCGCGCACCACCGGCGTCCACAACACCCACCTCACCGCCGAGGACATCTCCCTCATCGGCGGCAGCGGCACCGGCACCTGCATGTGCCCGACCACCGAGCGGGACCTCGCGGACGGCATCGGACCGGCCGTCGCGCTCCAGAACGAAGGCTCACGGCTCTCCCTCGGCTCCGACAGCCACGCCGTGATCGACCTGCTCGAAGAGGCGCGGGCCCTGGAACTGAACGAGCGGCTGCGCACCCGCACCCGGGGTCACTGGACGGCGGCGGCCCTGCTGCGGGCGGCCTCGGCCGACGGCCACGCGGCCCTCGGCTGGGACGACGCGGGCGCTCTGGAGCCCGGCGCGCTCGCCGACTTCACCACCGTCGCGCTCGACTCGGTCAGGACGGCAGGGCCGCTTCCGCGGCTCGGGGCCGAGACGGCCGTATTCGCCGCGTCGGCAGCGGACGTGTCGCATACGGTCGTGGCAGGTCGGCACGTCGTACGGGACGGGGTCCACTCCCTCGTACCGGATGTGCCGCGGGCCCTCGCGGACGCCGTCGAAGCCCTGCGCGGATGACCCCGGGCCGCCCGCCCGCGCGGCCCGCCTCCGCCCCCGAACCCGACCCCACCGCCGACCAGGCCACCAAGGACGCCATGAGCAACGCCACGACCGTCAGCCCCGCCCACTCCGCGAGCACCGCAAGCACGCTCATCACCAACATCGCAGCCCTGGTCACCAACGACCCCTCCCTCGGTGACGGTTCCCCCCTCGGACTGGTCCAGGACGCGGCCGTCGTCATCGAAGGCGACCGCGTCGTGTGGACCGGTGATCAAAGCAAAGCACCCGCCACTGACAATCGGGTCGACGCCGGCGGCCGGGCGGTCGTCCCCGGCTTCGTGGACTCCCACTCCCACCTCGTCTTCGCGGGCGACCGGACGCAGGAGTTCAACGCCCGCATGTCCGGGCGGCCGTACAGCGCGGGCGGCATCCGCACCACCGTCGCGGCAACGCGCGCGGCGAGCGACGAGGAACTCGAGGCCAACGTCACCCGTTACCTCCGCGAGGCCCTCCGCCAGGGCACCACCACCTTCGAGACCAAGTCCGGCTACGGCCTGACCGTCGAGGACGAGGCCCGCGCCCTGCGCATCGCCGCCGCCCACACCGACGAGGTCACCTACCTGGGCGCCCACATCGTCCCGCCGGACTTCGCGGAGGACCCGGCCGGCTACGTCGCGCTGGTCACCGGCGAGATGCTGGACGCCTGCGCCCCGCACGCCCGCTGGATCGACGTCTTCTGCGAGAAGGGCGCCTTCGACGGCGACCAGGCCCGCGCGATCCTCACCGCCGGCAAGGCCAGGGGCCTGCACCCCCGCATCCACGCCAACCAGCTGTCGTACGGCCCCGGCGTGCAGCTCGCGGTCGAGCTCGACGCGGCCAGCGCCGACCACTGCACCCACCTCACCGACGCGGATGTGGACGCACTGGCGGGCAGCCGTACGGTCGCCACCCTGCTGCCCGGCGCCGAGTTCTCCACGCGGGCCGAATGGCCGGACGCGCGGCGGCTGCTGGATGCCGGTGTCACCGTGGCGCTGTCCACGGACTGCAACCCCGGCTCGTCCTTCACCTCGTCCGTCCCGTTCTGCGTCACGCTGGCCGTACGGGACATGGGGATGACTCCGGACGAGGCCGTGTGGTCGGCGACCGCGGGCGGCGCGGCGGCCCTCCGGCGCGACGACGTCGGCCGCCTCGCCCCGGGCGCGTACGCGGATCTGACGCTCCTCGACGCCCCGAGCCACGTCCACCTGGCCTACCGCCCCGGCGTTCCGCTGGTCAGCGGGGTGTGGCGGCGCGGAGAACGCGTGGTGTGATCACCCCGCGACCATGGGATGTCGCGCCGGCGGACGGCCGGCTCACCGGAGGGCGGGGACGGATGGCGAAGCACTGGTCGGCACCGTTGCTGGTGAACCTGATGCTGGGGATTCCGGCCGTGGTGCCGGTCTGGCTGCTGTGGTACCTGGCGGCGAACTGGCCGCTGGCCGCACTCGGCCTGACGGCGCGGGAGCCCACGGAGAACGACGGCGTGCTGCCGTGGTTCCTCGTCGCCGGGCCGGTCGTCGCCGTGTTCGGGCTGCTCTGGTGGCTGGCCAACCGTCCGCTGCGGCGCAGGACGGCCCTGCCGCCCGGCCGCTACTGGGCGCTCGGCGTCCTCGCCACGCTGGCGCCGACGCTCGCCCTCGTCGCCGTCTCCGCGATGTGAGAAGGGCGACGGGACATGCGCTGGGGGCGGACCGTACGGTCCGCCCCCTGAAGACAGCGTCACCCGGTGAGGATCACTCCTCGACGGTCAGCCCCTTGCGCAGCTTCACCAGCGTCCGCGACAGCAGACGCGAGACGTGCATCTGCGAGATGCCGAGCTCTTCGCCGATCTCCGACTGGGTCATGCCCGCGACGAACCGCAGGGACAGGATCTTCCGGTCGCGCGGCGGGAGTTCGGCGATCAGCGGCTTCAACGACTCGACGTACTCGATGCCTTCGAGTCCGTGGTCCTCATAGCCGATGCGGTCCGCGAGCGCGCCCTCGGAGTCGTCCTCCTCCGGCTGGGCGTCCAGCGAGGAGGCGGTGTAGGCGTTCGACGCGGCCATGCCCTCGACGACCTCGTCGTTGGAGATGCCGAGGCGCTCGGCCAGCTCCTTCACCGTCGGGGCGCGGTCCAGCTTCTGGGCCAGCTCGTCACCGGCCTTGGCCAGGTCGAGCCGCAGCTCCTGCAGCCGCCGCGGAACGCGCACAGACCATGAGGTGTCGCGGAAGAAGCGCTTGATCTCGCCGACGATGGTCGGCATCGCGAACGTGGGGAACTCCACACCGCGGGACAGCTCGAAGCGGTCGATCGCCTTGATCAGGCCGATGGTGCCGACCTGGATGATGTCCTCCATCGGCTCGCTGCGGGAGCGGAACCGGGAGGCGGCGAACTTGACCAGCGCGAGGTTCAGTTCGACGAGCGTGTTGCGGACGTACGAGTACTCGTAGGTCCCTTCCTCCAGCGTCTCCAGACGCTCGAAGAGGGTCTTGGACAGCGCCCGGGCGTCGACCGCGTCGACTTCCTCGTACGGGGGGATGTCCGGCAGTCCGGCGAGGAGACCGTCCTGTGTGACGAGCATCTCTGCCTGCTCGATGGGATCCAGATGGTCCGGAGGGGGTGTCGACGTCGCTTTGTGGGTACGCGATCCGTCGAGCCGGGGTGACATGATGTCCTCCATCGTTCTCGGCATATGGCTGCCGGAGCCGTTAGGTGCACTGCGGTGTGCGGCGCCTCCAAAGCCGGCCGTGTCGGGTACGTGTCCTTACTAGGCCTACCCGCTTTCCTGAGCCCACCGCAAGTGCGTTCTGTGGGCATATGTCCGTTTGTGTGCACTTGTTCGGGTGTCGGACCGTGCTGGGAAGGCGTAGTGTTCGAGGGCGTCAGCAACCAGCCTCGACGTCAGGAGAGAGAGACGGCATGGACCGCGGGACGGTCGGCAGCGCACAGTCTGGCCGGCTTCTGGTGGAGGTGCGGGAAGAGGGCTCTAGTGCCGTCGTGACCCCGGCGGGTGAGTTGGATCACCACACCGCCGATTTGTTGCGTGAGCCACTCGAGGACTGCCTCGCCAAGGGATTCAAGCGCCTGGTCATCGATTGCGCGCGCCTGGAGTTCTGCGACTCCACGGGGCTCAATGTGCTCCTCGGGGCGCGGCTGAAGGCGGAGGCCGCCGGTGGCGGCGTCTCGCTCGCCGGCATGCAGCCGGTGGTGGCACGCGTGTTCGAGATCACGGGTGCGGACGCGGTCTTCAGTGTCCATGACTCGCTCGAGGCGGCCCTGGCCGACGAGTCGGGCTGACCGGCGGTGCGTCGGCGCGCGGTGCCTCGGCGATCCCGCTGTGACCGGCATCCCAGCCCTGTCACGTCTTTCGTGCGAAATACATGGGTGTTCAGCCGGTCCCCCAGGGCAGGAGACATCCTGAACCTGTCGGGTACCAGAGTGGTGGGGGCGCCGCGAAACCGACGTGCCGCGCACCGCGCGACTGGCTGTGTAGTGAATTTTTTGAATCGTGAACTGGTGAATCGGTGAGGTGAAGCGCTGATGAGCACCACCCGGCCTTACCCGCCGGGCGACCGCGGGCCGGAGCCCAGCGGCGCTTCCGGGGCGTCCGAGGGTGGCGTGGCGGCGACCGGTGCGTCCGGCGAGGGTGCGGGAGCGCCGTCCGGGGCCGCGGCGCCGCCGGGGGGTCCGCAGGTGCGTCGGCTGAGCTTCGAGGACGAGAGCGGCGTCGTTCCGCTGGCCCGCGACTTCACCCGCCAGGCGCTGTACGCGTGGGGCTGGCTGCCCGCCGCCTCCGCCGACCGGCGGGCCGCCGCGGAGGACGTGCTGCTGGTCGTCTCCGAGCTGGTGACCAATGCCTGCCTGCACGCCGAGGGGCCGGACCAGCTGCGGATCTCCTGCGACAACAAGGTGATCCGCGTCGAGGTCGCCGACCGGGGCACCGGCCAGCCCGCACCCCGTACCCCGCACCGCGCGGGACGCCCGGGTGGTCATGGCATGTTCATCGTCCAGCGCCTGTGCCTGGACTGGGGTGTGGTCCGTACGCAGGGAGTCTCCGGCAAGACGGTGTGGGCGGAACTGGGCGCGCCTGCCTGATCCTGGGGGCTTCTGTCGGGTCGGGGCGCGCCCACGCGATCACGGGCGCGCCTGCCTGCCTGCATCCGGTCTGGTGCCCTTCTCCCACGGTGCTCTCACGGTCCGCGTCCGAACGGCTGACTGTCGTTGCCGCCGGGCCGCCGCCGCGCATCCCCCCCCGTACGTCACCGCGGCGCACGCCGGATCCCTCACAGATCCGGCGTGCGCTGTGTCTTCCTTCCTCAAGGCCCCGGGCGTACCTTGACGGCCCTATCTGATACGCCGTCAGGAACAGGAAGGGGAGCGGCACCGTGTCGTACCGGAAACGAACCGCCGCGCTCGCGTCCGCCGCGGCCCTGGCCGGCTCGGCGGTGTGGATGGCCGCCCCCGTCGCCCGGGCCGAGGTCGTCGACGTCGACTACCAGTGCAAGACGCCGATCGGCGACAAGAGTGCCGTCTCTCCCATCGACATCAAGGGCGCCAAGAGCGGCAACGGATACCGGATCACCATGTCCTGGCAGAAGGGCGTCTCCTCCAGCCCGGTCGAACTGGGCAAGGGCGCGATGACGCCGAGCGCCACCATCGCCCTGGGCGGTGTGGACAGCGGCACCCTGTCGGTGACCGGCCCCGCCAACGACGCCGCGATCCCGGCCAACACGCCCATCAAGATCAGCGACCTGAGCGGCACGTACACGCCGAAGAAGAGCGGCGAAGTCACCTTCACGGCCGGTGTGCTCACCATCAAGGCGCTCGGCACGACGACCACGTGCACCCCGACGAACGACCCGGGCCCGTCCCTCACCCTCGACGTCGAGGCCGCGGGGGGCGGCGGCACGACCGGCTCCGCCCAGGGAGGCGGCTCCGGCCCCGACACCGGTGCCGGACTGCCGCAGACCGGGCCCGAGGACTCGGCAGTCGCCCTCGGCACCCTCGGCGGCACGGTCCTGCTCGCCGGTGCGGCAGGTGCCCTGTGGCTGACACGACGCCACCGGGGGGCACGGGCGGGCCGTTGACGGGAGCCCCCTGGCAGGCGCACCGCTCCAGGGGGCGGGCGGACCGCCGACCGTGCGCCCCTCCCGGCCGGTGCACCGCTGAGCGCAGGACCGCACGCCGCTCGGTCCGGCCCCGCGCCGGCACCGTACGACCGCTGGAGCCGCCGATGCCGTCCGCCGTCCGTCTTCCGTACGTCTCACTGCCGGTGCTGCTGGCGCTGCTGCTGTTCCTGGCGGGTGCCGGGTCCGCCGGGGCGGTGGACCGGCCCGATGTCGAGCTGTCCAAGGCCCAGGCGGGCACGGGCGGTTCGGTCACGGTCAGCGGCAGCGGCTGGCGGCCGCGGGCCCTGCTGACGCTGCTCGTGTGCGGGCAGGCCGAGCCGCGGCGGGGCGTGACCGGCGGCACCAACTCCTGTGCCAACGCCGACGGCCGGGCCGTCACCACCGGCGCCGACGGGCGCTTCCGGCGCGAACTGCCCGTCGTGGAGCCGCCCGTGCCGTGCCCCTGCGTGGTGCATGTGGCCACCGTGACGGGAGCTGCGGCCGAGGCGGACGCGGCCCTCCAGGTCGCCGGGCACGCGGTCGAGCCGCTGCCCGCGGAAGCGGCCGGCGGACGGCTGTCCCTGCTCGCGGACACCCGGCTGCGGGGCTCCGGGGGCCTGCTCACCTGGTTCGGCTCCCCGCCCTCGCGGACCCTCGTGGTCACCGTCGGCAACGTCGGCACGTCCCCCGTGCGGAACCCGGTCTTCCAGGTCGGCACCTCGCACGGCGTGTTCGCCCCCCAGTGGCAGGACCAGCGGTGGCGCGGCACGATCCGGCCCGGCGGCAAGGCCCGCATCGAGCTGCCCGTGGAACTCGGCGCCGGGGCGCACGGCGACTACACGGTGTCGCTGAAGTACGGCGGCAAGGTGCTCGCCGAACACCCCTGGGGCGTGGACCGTCCCTGGGGCGTGACCCTCTTCTGGGGCCTCGTCCTCCTGGTCGTACCGGCGGCGCTGGTGCGCGGCGCACTGGCCGTGATCGACCACGTACGGCCCCGCCGCCCGGGTCACGCGGCCCGCCCGGCCCGCCGCCTGCCGCTGCCCACCCACCGCCGGGCCTCTGCCACGCCCTGGTTCGCCCCGGACGGCGACCCACCGAGATCCACCGGGACATGAGGAAGGGCCGCCACACCCCAGGTGTGACGGCCCTTCTCCCGCAGTCGGGCAGCGGTGATCAGTGGACGTCGCCCATCAGCGACTTGATCTTCCTGCGGTACATGTACACGGCGAAACCGGCGAGCACGGCGAGCACCGCCTCCACGGCGACCGCACCGGTGCCGCTCAGGTCCACACCGCCGACGGCCGGGTTGGACAGCAGACCCGTCACCGAGTCGCCCGCCGTGACCGCGAGGAACCAGACACCCATCATCTGGCTGGCGTACTTGGCCGGGGCCATCTTCGTCGTCACGGACAGGCCGACCGGCGAGAGGCACAGCTCACCGACGGTCTGGATCAGGTAGATGCCCACCAGCCACATCGGGCTGACCAGCGTGTCGCCGCCGGCCATGCCCAGCGGCAGCAGGAAGAAGAAGAACGAGACACCGATGAAGAACAGCGCCGCGGCGAACTTGGCGACGGTGCTCGGCTCCTTGCCCTTGCGGTTCAGCCACAGCCAGATCCAGGCGAAGACCGGGGCCAGCGCCATGATGAACACCGGGTTCAGCGACTGGTACCAGGAGGACGGGAAGTCGAAGCCGAGCAGCGAGCCGGAAGCCTTCGTCTCACCGAACGCCTGGACCGTGGATCCGCCCTGGTCGTAGATCATCCAGAACGCGGCGGCCGCGATGAAGAACCAGATGTAGCCGGTCATCTTCGACTGCTCGACCGTGCTGAGCTCCTTGTCCCGCTTGATCCGGATCAGCACGCCGGCCGGGATGACCAGACCGATGACCGTCAGCGGGATCATCGCCCAGTTCAGGGTGAAGTGGCCGGTGAAACCGACGACGCCGTAGAAGACGGTCGCGACGATCAGCCACAGCAGGCCCTTGCGCAGCCAGGACGCGCGCTCCTCGGCGGCCAGCGGCTTGGGCACCACGTTGCTCTGCGGGCTGAGGTTGCGGGTGCCGAGGAGGAAGGCGATGAGGCCGATGCCCATGCCGAGCGCGGCCAGGCCGAAGCCGAGGTGCCAGCTCACCTGCTGGCCGACGGTGCCGATGATCAGCGGCGCGAAGAAGGCACCCATGTTGATGCCCATGTAGAAGATCGTGAAGCCGCCGTCACGGCGCGGGTCGTCAGGCCCTTCGTAGAGGTGGCCGACCATCGTGGAGATGTTGGCCTTCAGCAGGCCGGAGCCCAGGGCCACCAGCGCCAGACCCGCGAAGAAGGGCGCCTGTCCGCCGGGCAGGGCCAGCACCAGATGGCCCGCCATGATCGTGACGGCCGCGATCGCCACCGTCTTGCGCGGTCCCCAGACGCGGTCGCCGAGCCAGCCGCCGGGCATGGCGAGCAGGTACACCATCGACAGGTACACCGAGTAGATCGCCGTCGTCGTGGCGAGGTCCATGCCCAGACCGCCGCCCATGCTGCCCTTCTTGGCGTCCGGACCGCCGGAGAGCAGGTACACGACGAGCAGGGCCCGCATGCCGTAGAAGCTGAACCGCTCCCACATCTCGGTCATGAACAAAGTGGCCAGTCCGCGGGGGTGGCCGAAGAAGGTCTTCTCGGAACCGGGGGTGCCCGGTCGGGCCGAGTCCTTCGTCAGGCTGGACGCCATGGTCGTTCCTTGCTGCTCGGGACGCGCCCCGCAGCTGCGGTGGTGCGCCCGGTGGGGGTATGCCGGCACCGGTGGGTACGGCCGTCCGCCCCGAAGCCTTCGGGGGACCGCTCCGGGTCACGGAGCGGTGGGCGGTCGCCACCGGGATCCACACCTCTACGCGCGTCGCCGCACTACGAGGCCCGGCCACAGGTCGTTTCACGTCGGGGGCCGGCGGGAACCGGCCCGCACACAAAAGAGACCCTCAGGGCAAACGGCCTCCGAAGGTCGCCATGGTGCTACAGGCGTTGATTCACCATACGGCAGGACACCGCCCCATATGGAAGGACTTGAGACACGGATCACAGGTGTCGGGGGAACCGCACGCCTGTTTCCAAGGTCCTTACCAGGATCCCACCCCACAGCCGGAGGTTCTTACGCGTACCTCACGCACGTAAGAACCGTGCATGACAACGGTAAGAATCAAGGGTTCCGGTCACACCCCAGCTCAGGGCGTCGCAGGTCTACCATCACCTCATGACCCGTGTACTGCTCGCCGAGGACGATGCGTCCATCTCGGAGCCGCTGGCCCGTGCTCTGCGCCGGGAGGGCTACGAGGTCGAGGTCCGTGAGGACGGACCCACCGCTCTCGACGCCGGATTGCAGGGTGGCGTCGATCTGGTCGTGCTCGACCTCGGTCTGCCCGGCATGGACGGCCTGGAGGTGGCCCGCCGCCTGCGTGGCGAAGGCCACGCCATCCCGATCCTCATCCTGACCGCGCGCGCCGACGAGGTGGACACCGTCGTCGGGCTCGACGCGGGCGCCGACGACTACGTCACCAAGCCGTTCCGGCTCGCCGAGCTGCTCGCCCGGGTGCGGGCCCTGCTCCGGCGCGGCGTCTCCGAGCCGCAGCAGCCGCCCGCCACGCACGGCGTGCGCATCGACGTCGAGTCGCACCGCGCGTGGATGGGCGAGGAGGAGCTCCAGCTCACCGCCAAGGAGTTCGACCTGCTGCGGGTGCTGGTGCGCGACGCGGGCCGGGTCGTCACCCGCGACCAGCTGATGCGGGAGGTCTGGGACACGACCTGGTGGTCGTCGACCAAGACCCTCGACATGCACATCTCCTGGCTGCGCAAGAAGCTCGGCGACGACGCGGCCAACCCCCGCTACATCGCCACCGTGCGCGGTGTGGGTTTCCGTTTCGAGAAGAGCTGAGCCGCGAGGCGGGCTCGGGTAACAGGACATGCGTCGCCGACTGATCCAGTCCACGCTCGCCGTGGTGCTCGTCGTGATCGCCGTCTTCGGCGTCTCCCTCGTCATCGTCGAGACCCGGACGATCAGCAACAGCGCCCAGGAGCGGGTGGAGTCCGAGGCGGTCCGGCTGGCCAGCATCGTCGACAGCCGGCTCTTCGTGGCGCAGCAGGTCGACGCGGAGGTGCTGCGCGAGCAGGTCACCCAGGACCGCTACTACGCGGTGATCCGCATCCCCGGCGAGTCGCCCATCGAGGTCGGCGACAAGCCGGAAGGTGACGTCATCACCGCGACCGCGCCGGGCGAGGAGGGCGAGACGGTCACGGTCCAGGAGCCGCGCTCCTCGGTGACCCGTGAGGTCGGGCGGACGCTGCTGATCATCGCGCTGGTCGCGCTGCTGGCGGTGGTGGCCGCGGTGCTGCTGGCCGTCCGCCAGGCGAACCGGCTGGCGTCGCCGCTGACCGACCTCGCCGAGACGGCCGAGCGGCTCGGCTCGGGCGATCCGAGGCCCCGGCACAAGCGGTACGGGGTGCCCGAGCTGGACCGGGTGGCGGACGTGCTGGACGGCTCCGCCGAGCGCATCGCCCGCATGCTGACCGCCGAACGCCGGCTGGCCGCGGACGCCTCCCACCAGCTGCGCACGCCGCTCACGGCGCTGTCGATGCGGCTGGAGGAGATCACCCTCACCGACGACCCGGACACGGTGAAGGAGGAGGCGACGATCGCGTTGACGCAGGTCGAGCGGCTCACGGACGTCGTGGAGCGGCTGCTGACGAACTCCCGCGATCCGCGCACCGGCTCCGCCGTCTCCTTCGACCTCGACGAGGTCATCCAGCAGCAGCTCGCGGAGTGGCGGCCGGCGTACCGCAGCGCGGGGCGGGCGATCGTCAGCTCCGGCAAACGGCATCTGCGCGCGGTGGGCACGCCCGGCGCGGTCGCGCAGGTCCTGGCGGCGTTGATCGAGAACTCCCTCATGCACGGCGGCGGCACGGTGGCCCTGCGCACCCGCGTCACCGGCAACCAGGCGGTCATCGAGGTCACGGACGAGGGACCCGGCATCCCGGCCGACCTCGGCGCCCGCATCTTCGAACGGGCGATCAGCGGCCGCAACTCCACGGGCATCGGCCTGGCAGTCGCCCGCGACCTGGCGGAGGCCGACGGCGGCCGCCTGGAGATGCTCCAGACCAAACCCCCGGTCTTCGGCCTGTTCCTGTCCCGCACGCCCCTGCGGAAGCCCGCGGACGGCGATGAGGAGCCGATGGTCCGCTAGGGCCGCGTCGTCGTTCGCCGGGGTCGCGTCGTCGGGCCCGGGAGGGCTACGGCACCTGCTGCTTCGTCTTGGACCGGCCGGCGGGCTCGGTTCGCCCGGCCGGGTCCGGCGCCGGCTCCCGCGCGGGCAGCGCGCGGAAGACCCAGGAGCGGTAGGACCAGAAGCGGAACAGGGTCGCGATGCCGATGCCCAGGAACTTGAAGACGTTGTTCTGGAGCGGGGTGTTCCAGCCGAAGCCGTACGTGGCCGCGTACAGGACGCCGTTCTCGATGACCAGGCCGATCGCGCTGAACAGCAGGAACAGGGTCATCTCACGGGTACGGCGGGTCTTGTCGCGGTCGCGGTACGTGAAGTAGCGGAAGCCGACGTAGTTGAAGACGATCGCGACGACGGTGGCGATGACGCTCGCGCGCACCACCTGGAGGTCGGTGGTGTGGCGTACGAGGTTGAAGACGAGGAGGTTGACCAGCACCCCCGCACCGCCCACCGCGCCGAACTTGGCGACTTCGCGAACGATGCGTCGGAGCCGGGAGGCACCATGTCCCATGGTCGTAAGGCCCCCGTCCGGTCGTCGGCGTCAACCCAGCCATGCTAACCACCCTTCCGCGCGATCTTCCTGCGGATGCCGGTGGGCGGCCGGAGACGGTCCGGTCGGGGCCGGTGAGGGACGGGAAACCGGCCACTCCGGCGCGGCCGATACCCTGGGGGCGTGACGTTCCCGGTAGTCGGCATGGTCGGCGGTGGCCAGCTCGCTCGTATGACACACGAGGCGGGCATCCCGCTGGGCATCAGGTTCAAGCTCCTCAGTGACACCCCGCAGGACTCCGCTGCGCAGGTCGTGAGCGATGTCGTCGTCGGCGACTATCGCGACCTCGACACGCTGCGCGAGTTCGCCCGGGGGTGCGATGTGATCACCTTCGATCACGAACACGTACCCACCGAGCACCTCAGGGCCCTGGAGGCGGACGGCATCCC